>SMWK01000106.1 GCA_004356895.1 Gammaproteobacteria bacterium | reverse complement strand
GCTTGCGAGCCAAGCACGCTGCGCCTCAGTGCTTCCAGCAACGAATCTGCCTGCCTCTGCTGCCAGAGAAAACGCGCAACACCATCAACGTGCTCCATGAGTTCGCGCCGAGCCGGATCCTCCTCGGCGGACTGACGAGTGATGCGAACACCACTTCGCCAAACCCACAACACCACTAACACGATTCCCAACATCACCACTATCGGCCAACGTTGCCAGATCAGACGATAAAGCGGTGGCATTTCGGTGTTGTACAACCACCAAAGTATCGGCCTGTCATCCACCAACCAGCGCAGCAGATGGGCATGATCAAGGCAACCGATGATGCGATTGCGCCAAAGGTCGAGCGTGGTGGTCACTATTACCGCGCCTTCTCCGACCACAAGATAGAGAAGCTGCGGACCCGCCAGGTTCTCAGCGTAGGAGTACTCGAGGTCCCCGTCGTAGGCTAGGAAACGCCGGTCATGGAACGAAACGGTGATATTCTGCTCTTGATCCGGGAGGTTAACCTGACTCAGCGATTCAGGTGTTCCGCAGAGAAGGTTACCTTCCAGCGTGTCCAGCACGATCTCGGTGAGATTTCTGGTGACCTCGTTGTCGCCAAGCGTATCTGCTTCAAGCGCTTCGGTATCGGTTAGCTCGAAGACACGTACTTTGAGTTCGTCAAGTAGCCGATCACCACTGCCGGTCAGGGCGTCTTTCCGCGACTCTTGAGCGACAAGGATCAAACGCCCCCCGCTTGCGGCCCACGCCAGCAGCGCATCGCTGCGCCTTTCGCTCAGCGCGCGGCGCGAACTCGCAATCAGTAACGTATGCTCCCGAGGAGGCAACTCGTCCAAGAGTTCCAAGCCAACTTGTGTCTTAACCTCGACAGAAAACTTCGCCAGGAACAGTTCGGCAGCAAGATACGGTTGGCGCAGCGCTGCAGCGGTATATCCTTTATCAACCGTCTTCTCCACCCATTCTGAGAAGTAAAGCGCGGCACTAGCCGCCACGGTGATCAAACCGAATATCGCCCAGGTAAAGGTGCCTGAGCTAACTGGTTTCGGCACGGTTCGGGATTCCAACTCGACCCGTATTGAACACTCGCGGCCACTCGTCACAAAGCCTTGTGAATTCTTCTTCCGTTGGCATCTGGTGAGCATACGCTGCGAGCAGCCATATCCGGGTGAGGGTGCTAAACAAGACGGCAACTTCGTCAAGGCTTCTTGGCACCTTGCGCTGACAATCACCTTCGGTATCGCCTTCGCTGAATTCGCAATGGAATTCGTGTATCAAGGCACTCAGTGATGCCCTGTAGATCAGGCTGATTGCGTTTCGGCACGCGCCGCTTTGCCACTCCCCGCGAGCGCTGCCCATCACGTCTTCAGGTAGACTGCTCTTTTCGACGGACAAACCCATAATTTCAGTTGGTCGATCTTTCGGCTTCTGCCTTGGACGACCCAGCAGGCCGATCTTCTCTAACAACCGAACTCTGTGTGCAATCCACAACACAACAATCGCAACCGATGCCCAAAGTAGAACCTCTGCGACACTCGCGACGAACCGTATGAAGTCCAGCAACCCTTCCACTTGCTGATCCGGTTGGTTTTCGGCAGATTCAAAAAAATCTTCCAGAAATTTCGGGAATCGGCTGGTAGTTTCGTTATGAAAGTCTGCTCCCTCCAATACCGCTTCGATGGTGGTGCGCGACTCCTGCCGGGCAACCGACAGCGTATTCGAGTCAAACTCCGGATGGTCACGTAAGATTTCTTCATATGCCGAAGTCAGGTCCGTCTCAGGATCAGCCACAACGATGGCATGAGTGTCGAAGCTGGAGATCAGACACAGCACCCCAAACATTGGCACGACCATCAAAGAAGTGAGCGCTCGCTGTGCAAGGCGCTTGAAGCCCAGTTCAATATCCCAGGCTTCGAGTTCGATGCGCCGATTCAGGTACAGTGCGAATCCCGCGCTGACGTACACGGGAGCGACTGCAGCCATTGCCATAAACATCAATACACTGATCAACCAATCCTGCTCCCCACTCGACCCACTTACCATCGTGGACCACCAGTCGATCTCCAGCTCAGCGGGAATGAACAAGTAAACGCCAACGATCAACCCAAAAACCAGGAAAGCTTCGATATGCAGCCCCAACAGAGTCAACCAGAAAGCCGCCGATCCAGCCTTGGGCTGAAGTATTAGAAGACGCTTGCGACGTACCTCTCCCTGCAAACCCTCCAACACCAGAACGGGCGCTGCAAAAGATCTATTCGGCGATAAACGTCGGAACGTAAGCGCACTGAGAATTCCCGGAGAAACGCACTTGCGAGTTTCTCTCAACGCACCCTTCACAGTAGGCACCGACCCGAAGATTGCAGAACTCAGTATCTTCAGCGGCAGGCGTTCATACACAGGTTTCAACCACCAGACAATAAATATCGCGAGTCCAGGACTTGCTGGCAACAGCATCCAGCAGGCGGCAAAAACCGGTACCGCGAAGCAGAGCCAACTCGTCAGCAGTAATCGATACCAGCGCCTTGCAATCAGGAGCCCGAGATCCAGAGCCTCCCAATGATTGCGCGGCCGGGCGACGATCTGCAAGCCTTCTAGATTCACACTACACCACAACCTTGCGGCGACCGCTGAATATCAGATAGCCGAGAACGACCATCCACAACGTAATACCAACAACGTATTTTACCCAAGCCACCACAAAACTAGACGAGGACCAGAACGCTTCGATAAACGCCGCAATCAGAAGCATGAATCCCGCACCCATCAGTATCTCGACCGCGCTGCGTGCCCGCATACGGAGTGCTGCAAGTCGGCTTAGTTCCCCAGGTGCAATGAGAGCGTGGCCTAACATCATCCCTCCGGCTCCTGCAAGGACGATTGCCGTCAACTCGAAGGACCCATGACCCGCCACGAAAGACAAAAACGTCTGAGAATATCCGGCATGTAACAAGTGACCAGTTGCGGCACCGATGGCTACACCGTTGAAGACGAGATAGGCAACACTACCCAACCCGAACAACAACCCACTAGCAAAAAGCTGAAACGCTATGGAGATATTATTCATGATGTAGAAACCGAACATCTGAAAATCACTGTCCGACTGACGTTCCCGCCCGAAGCTCTCTGCACTTGGGTCGTACATCGCTTCTAGACCACTGACCTGACTTGCAGACATCACGCTATATACCCACTCAGGCGCCTGAAAGATCGCAAATACCATCGCGAGCATTGGCACCATGAACATCGCCGCCGCAACAAAGACGTAGCCCCGCTCACGGCGAACACAGCCAGGAAACCCCGATACCAGGAACTGTAGTGCCGCGCGAAGGAATCCCGCACGATATACGTAGATCACGTTGTGCCCACGTACAACCAAGGCGTTCAGCGAGGCGATCAACCGGCGACTGTAACCGCGCGCCTTGGCAACGGACAAATCCCGCGTCAAACGTTGATACTCTTCAACAAAGTCCGTGGCCCGTTCGCTGTTTCGCATCCGGTATCCCTGGTTGAAGCTGTCGAGCTCCTCGCTAAAACTGGACCACCGAGCCTCCCTAAGTTGTTCAAAAATTTTCTGCTTCACCGATAGCCTCAACTCGTCCCGCGCAAACCGTTGGCGATGAGTTTGATTTCAGTACCGGCCTCTGCGGGTGAACATTGCAAAGTATCCGCCAAAATCCTTGCAAGCTCTTCCGTTCGTTCGTTCGTCAAGTTCACACTACGTTCGAGAAAATCCACGATGACACTCTGCTCAGCCAACGAAAGCGGGAACGGAGGCGGGCTCGAGCCTGAGGTGGACGCCGATACGGTTTCCACTCTGGCGGACTGGTACACCACCATTGTGCCGGCTGCAAGATCTCCCAAGCGGCGGAAACGTTTCGTCAGCAACATACTCACGATGGCCGCCGTGTAGGCTGCAGGTAACAGATCGATGTACAGGACGAGGTTACGTATCATCGAAGCAGGTAGTCGAACGGGCGTACCATCATCATGCACAACCTGCAAACCCTGCATCCTCTTACCAGGAGTGACTCCGTTGTTGAATACCTCGAACCCCACTCCGTACAACCAGTAGGTAGCAAACGCCAGAATCAAAGCGATACCAAAACCGAACAAGCCAGCCAGACCACCCACCAAAAAGGCAATCGCTATGATCGTCCAACGAATGAGTTCATCAATCAGGAAAGCTAACCCGCGTGCAAACAGGCCAGCCGGATGCACCTCGATTTCGGTGCCCTCGGGTGTTTCCAAAGTGACGGCAGTGTCTAGAGCTTCGGGCATGATGGGATGACCGGAGGGCGTGTATGTACAAAGTATTCGAACCCATTGTGCGGTGAGTGCCGACAGAGTTCCATCACCTCTACGAAAAAAAGGGCCACATCCGGCCCTTTTTTTTCACATCCGTTGTGAACTATCGCGTGCCGAAGACCACCATGGTTTTTCCTTTAACCGAGACCAATCCTTGTTCTACAAGTGTCTTCAAAACACGTCCGACCATCTCCCTGGAGCAGCCTACGATGCGACCAATTTCCTGACGGGTAATCTTGATCTGCATTCCATCCGGGTGCGTCATTGCATCGGGCTGTTTGGTGAGTTCGAGTAGCGTCCGTGCTACGCGGCCAGTCACGTCTAGAAAGGCCAAGTCACTCACCTTCTGCGTGGTGCGACACAGACGTTCCGCCATCTGTCGACCCACTGCATAGAGTAGTTCCGGGTGTTTGTCTGCGAGCTCTTTGAACTTTCCATAACTGAGCTCGGCAACTTCACATTCAATTTTGGCTTTTACCCAAGCCGAACGGGGCGTATCGTCCGTGAATAGTGGCATCTCGCCGAAAAAGTCACCTTTGTTGAGGTACGAGACGATGATTTCCTTTCCAGACTCGTCCTCCACAAGCACCGTGACTGAGCCTTTGAGGATATAATAGATGGAATCGCTCTTATCGCCCGCGTAGATAAGCGTACTCTTCGCCGGATATCTGCGGCGATGTGCTGCAGCCAGAAAGGCATCCAGGTGGGCATGTTCTTGGGTGCCAGCATTTAACTGGAACCCCTTTGCGGTGAGAGGTCTGTTTGAAGACAAACCTGGCATCAATGAGTTCTTGCTAGCCAGCATTTCGATAACGCTCCTTCGTTACACGTTGCGAAATAAATACTGGCACACAGTTGCATGCCCATACGAGAACTGGTCGACAAAAGGCACTTTTTCACCGTGTGAACGGTCGCCGTTCACGATTCTTTCTAGGAGAACGTCACGTCTTTACAAAGCCCGACACGAGAAATGCCAAGTATGCAGGCAAAAATACAATGGGTTAACAAAGCGCACTTCATAGCCAGCGCCAACTCTGGACACGAAGTACCGCTGGATGGAGCCCCCGAAGCAGGCGAAAAAAGCCGCGGTTGCCGACCGATGGAGTTAGTATTGATGGGTCTCGGCGGTTGCACGTCTTTCGATGTCGTCAATATCCTGGCGAAATCACGGCAAAATGTCGTCGATTGTGTGACGGAGATCACAGCTGAACGCGCGACGGAAATCCCTCATGTATTCAAATCTATTCACATCACCTTTAAGGTGAGCGGAAAAGATCTAAACGAGACAAAAGTAGCGCGCGCCGCATCGCTTTCCGCCGAAAAATACTGTTCCGCATCGATCATGCTGGAACGCGGTGGGGTGAAAATTACCCACGACTACGAAATCATTGAAGTCTGACACCTTCCCATCACGGAACGCATCACTGAACAGGGAACCATGGCAAACCAAACTCCAAAACCCCACGCTGGAATGCGCCACGTCGCACTCATCGTCAGCAGGCTCGAAGACTGTATGCGCTTCTACACCAGTCTCCTGGGCATGACCGTCGAATGGCATCCCGACGTCGACAACGTTTACCTCACCTCGGGTCATGACAACCTGGCGTTACACCGCCGCTCGGAAGACGGACTCGGCCCAACACAACGGCTCGACCATATCGGCTTCATCATCAACGACATCGATGACGTTGACGTGTGGCACGCGCATCTAGCCGCACACGATGTAAAGATTTCGCAAGCCCCGAAGACGCATCGCGATGGGGCCCGCTCGTTCTACTGTGAAGATCCGGATGGCACCAGCATTCAGATGATCTTCCATCCGCCAATCTCCAAACCTTCTCGTTAGACTCCCAGCGTTATCTTTCAGTATTAAAAGAAGCAGCTTCAAACCCGATAAGTGGTTTCCGTCATGACCTTGGAAATCAAAGCCATGGTTCTCTTCACTGGCTCCGGAAACTCCTCGCCTCCTGCATTCAACGCATCCGCCCCATGTCGCGCTTCGTCATCAAACATTCGTCGAATGATCTCGCGACTGCGTTCATCATTTTCCGGTAGCGAGTCGAGATGTTTTTCCAGGTGTTGGCATACCTGGTCTTCGGTAGCTTCCACAAAACCGAGACTGACTTTGTCACCGAGCAGGCCAGTCAACGCCCCCATCGCATATGAGGCAGCGTAGAAAAGAGGGTTCAAAACGCTTGGCTTGCTGCCGAGTTCATCCAGGCGTTGCTCACACCAGGCAAGATGATCACTTTCTTCATCGGCGGCCTGCTTGAGAGACTTCCTTACATGCTCTTTGCGAGCCGTAAGGGCTTGTCCTTCATATAAGGCTTGTGCGCAGATCTCTCCCGTGTGGTTGACCCGCATGAGACCGGCCGCGTGCCGCGCCTCGTCTTCGTTCAATATCGAATCGACCATATCCGTCGCTGGATACTCCCGAAGCGCTGTGTGCTCGCCCGTGAGCGTTTTGAGTGCCCTATCTACCCGCAGGATGAATTCGTCTAACGAGGCCACTACCCAAGCCCCTTGAGCTGCCGACCGCCCAACAGGTGAAGATGAACGTGAAACACCGTCTGGCCCCCCTCGGCATTGCAATTCATAACGAGCCGATAACCAGGTTCCGCCAGACCCCGTTCGTTGGCGATCGTTTTGGCACACAGCACTAGCTTGCTCACCACATTACAGTTCGCTTCGGTTAACTCGTTCACCGAAGCGATGTGGGTTTTTGGGATAATCAACACGTGTGTGGGCGCTTGCGGGCCAATGTCGTTGAACGCGACGAGGTCGTCGTCTTCGTAAACGATGTCCGCTGGAAGTTCGTGTTGAGAAATTTTACAGAAGATACAGTCCGAACTCACTAGAATATTCCAGTTTGATTAGTAGCGCAGACTCTAAACCACCCGGAAACTATGGCAAGGAGAAAGCAAAGGGTACGCCATGGCGGAAACCAAGGACCTCAGTATGATCCTCGATGCGAAGATACCCATCGTCGTGATCGAGTCACCCGACGAACGCAGGGTGATGGCTTTGCTGTTGCGCTTCGCCATACACCGTGGATTGACGTTCTACGAGTGGAGCGTTACCAAAGGGTTACATCTCGGGGGGTTTGGCGTCGTACCGAGAAAAGGCGACGAGCTTACCGAACCCCAGGAATTGCTGCAGCACATTGCCAACAGCAAAGGTCCGGCACTTTATGCACTTTGCGATTTTCATCCTTATATTGTCGACGAACCTAAAAACATTCGTTATCTGAAAGATATTGCCCTCGAATTCGAAAATCTCGAGAACACCGTAGTATTGATCAGTCACGAGCTGAACATACCCAGAGATCTTGGCCGGTTGACGGCGACCTTCGATCTCCGATTACCGAGCGATGAGGAATTGATTGCGCTGGTGCGTATGCAAGCGAAGGAATGGTCTGAACAGAATCATGGTAAAAAGGTACGCACCGACAACAAGACGCTCGACAAACTCATTGCAAACTTACGAGGCGTTTCTCACGCTGATGCAACCGTGTTGATCCGTCATGCAATATTTAGCGACGGTGCAATCACCGAATCCGACATCCCCGAGGTGAATCGTCTGAAGTTTGAACTGCTGGATTCGGAGGGCGTGTTGCGCTTTGAGTACGATACTGAACACTTCAGCAACGTAGCAGGCCTGGACAACCTGAAGCGTTGGCTCCAGTTGCGCAAAGAAGCTTTCATCGGCACTGGGGCCGACCGACCAAAAGGCGTGTTGTTGTTAGGTGTGCAGGGTGGTGGCAAAAGCCTTGCCGCCAAAGCCATCGCTGGATTCTGGGGTCTACCCTTGCTCAGGCTCGATTTCGGTACGCTGTACAACAAATTCTTTGGCGAAACCGAACGCAATCTACGCAACTCGCTGAAACAAGCCGAACTGATGGCTCCTTGCGTCTTGTGGATGGATGAGATCGAGAAAGGCCTGGCTACTGGTAATTCCGATAACGCTACCTCACAAAGAATACTCGGAACGTTACTCACCTGGATGGCCGAAAATCAGAGCGCGGTGTTCATCGTCGCCACATCCAACGATATATCCGCGCTGCCCCCCGAACTCGTACGCAAAGGGCGCCTGGACGAAATCTTTTTTGTCGATCTACCTGATGAGGCAATTCGCCGCGCGATCTTCAAGATACACCTGCAAAAAAGGGACCTCGACCCACGGTCGTTTGATCTGGTTGGCCTATCCCAAGCAACCGAAGGATTTACTGGCGCTGAAATCGAAGAAGCTATCGTGTCTTCCCGATACCTTGCATCATCACGCAGTGAAGACGTGGCTAATGACGACATACTCGCCGCGGTGAATCGCACCTATCCGATGTCGGTACTTCGTGCAGAGAGCATCAGTCAGCTCCGAAACTGGGCCAGCGGCAGGACGGTTCCGGCTTAATACTTCAACAGCATCGCGAGGGAACCGAGGTATCTTCCCCTAGAACACTAGCGTCGAACCCCAGTTGGGTAAGGAGGAACGCGGCCAGGAAACGCTCTTCCAGGGGACCTTCGGCTACGAAGTAGCGGGCCAGTGGGTCTAGACTGCCTGTTGATTCCCGAAGTTTCTGGAGCGGCAAACCGATCATGCCTTCACTTGGTTGTGCGCATACGCTGATCCGGATCCCTTTCTGAGCGTCGTTTGCCTCTCTGACAATTTGTACCACGGATCCCAGGAGCAGCTCGGTGAATTTCGACTTCGGTAAAGTCATGACGACACCATCGCTCAGCATGGTAACGGTGGCATTGCGCCGGGCACCCGAGATAAGTGCATCTTCCCCGAAGAAGTCACCGGGGTTGAGAAAACTCAACGTGCGTCCATGTGCATGGACCGAAGCGCGGCCGGCACGCAAAACCAGAAACTCCTCACCGGCATCACCATAGCGCAGAACGTCCTGGCCACGATGTACTTCCAGGCGCGTCATACAACACAACAACCGTTGCCAACGCTCGGGGGGTAAACGTTGCAGGACGAGGGAACTCAAAAATCGCGTTTCCCAACTCTCCGCAACAACATCCATGCCGTAGATCGCATCGTGACGCTGATCTAGTAAAAACGCGATCGGTCGAGTATCAACCCGCAGTAGTTGCACTGGGGCGAGTGTAACGATTTCCTCCGAACCCGGGTAAACGGGCTTCTCCCGGGCAATAGGGGAATCCTGACGAACTACTCGGTCACCGCAACGAACGGTGCCCCGCAGCAGGTAGTACCCGCCGATGAGTTTCCGGCCCGGTCGCAGTAGCCATCTATTCGCTGGCAGGCTCAACAGCTGGGTGTGTTGAGCCACCGTGTTGAGCTCCTGCCAATTGAGCTCGGCAAACGGTCGGAACAAGCGCAGGCTCTTCGCAAACATACCCGAAGTGTCCGCTTTATCGGCGGAGCGATGAAGTGCTGCTTGGCTGTTCTAGCTGTAGGCAATCGGCGCGTAAATTTTATCGGCGATCGATCCCACGATGCCCAATGTCATGGCGAAAATAGTGATCTCGCCAGTCGATCCTGGCCACACCTTCGTATGCAGCCTGTTGGGCGGCGGCCACATCGTCACCGAGACCTACGACGCAAAGGACCCGGCCACCATCGGTGACCGCAACACCGGCCTCCAGGCGTGTACCAGCATGGAAGGCCTTTACGCTCAGATCTGTCAAGGTATCCAGCCCGTTGATGACATCTCCCTTCCGATAGCTCGTCGGATAACCACCCGCGGCGATCACTACACCCAACGCCGTGCGCTCATCCCAGGACAAACTTACTTCCGCGAGATCTCCAGACAACGCCCGCACGCATAACATCACCAGATCGGTTTTGAGACGCATCAATACCGGCTGAGCTTCCGGATCGCCGAAGCGGCAGTTGTATTCGATCACCTTCGGGTTGCCATCCGGCATGATCATGAGCCCGGCGTACAGAAACCCTACATACGGGGCGCCATCGGCCGCCATACCGGCAACGGTTGGCACTATCACCTCGTCCATGATCCGCTGGTGCAATTCAGGTGTGACGACCGGAGCTGGCGAGTATGCCCCCATTCCTCCCGTGTTCGGCCCTTTGTCACCGTCGTCACGGGCTTTGTGATCCTGCGAGGTAGCGAACGGCACGGCATGTTTACCGTCGCATAAACAAATGAAGCTGGTTTCTTCGCCATCCAGAAATTCTTCGATCACCAACTTCTTGCCGGAGTCGCCGAAGGCACTACCACTCATCATGTCCCGCACAGCGCCAAGCGCCTCTGCTTGGGTCTGGGCAACCACAACGCCTTTGCCCGCTGCCAGGCCATCCGCCTTTATTACGATCGGCGCGCCTTTCGCCCCGATGTAGGCTTCGGCTTCTGCAAGAACGGTGAAAGACTCATATTCTGCGGTGGGAATATTGTAGCGGTCGAGAAATTCTTTGGTGAATGCCTTGGAGCCTTCGAGTTGCGCAGCACGCTGGCTCGGCCCGAAGCAGGACAACCCTGCAGCCGCGAAACGGTCGCAGATACCATCGACCAACGGAACCTCCGGACCGATGATGGTCAGACCCACGTCGTGCGAGGTGGCAAATTCGATGAGCCCAGCAAAGTCGCCAACCCCGATATCAATATTCTCTACCCCAGGTTCACTTGCCGTTCCGGCGTTACCCGGGGCGATGTAAACCTGATCGACCATCTCGCTCTGGGCCGACTTCCAAGCCAGTGCGTGCTCGCGACCACCACTCCCCACCACCAACACTTTCATTAGTTCACTCAGTTAATGCCGAAAATGACGCACGCCGGTATACACCATCGCTATATCGTGTTCGTTGGCAGCTTCGATCACCTCCTTGTCGCGTATCGAGTTGCCGGGTTGCATCACAGCACGAATCCCTGCTTGCGCTGCCGCGTCGATGCCGTCTCGGAACGGAAAGAACCCGTCAGACGCCATGACCGAACCCGCTACCTCGAGCCCCGCATCCTGTGCTTTGATTCCGGCGATCCTGGCACTCACGACCCGGCTCATCTGGCCTGCCCCAACACCGATGGTTCGACGGTTTTTCACATAAACAATCGCATTGGACTTGACGAACCATGCCACCTTCCACGCGAATAGAAGATCCGTCATTTCCGCCTCGCTCGGTTGCCGGGAACTCACAACCTCCAGTGCATCTTCATCCAGGCACAACTCATCCCCGGTCTGCAGCAACAACCCGCCACCGACCCGCTTGAATTCCATGCCCCGCGTAGACGCCGTAAGATCTCCAGCGCTGAGCAAGCGAACGTTCTTTTTCTGCTTGGCTACTGCTATCGCTGCATCGCTCACATCGGGTGCGACAACCACCTCTACAAACTGCCGATCGAGGATGGTCGCCAGTGTCTTATCGTCGAGAGGCCGATTGAACGCGATGATGGCTCCGAACGCGGAAGTGGAATCGGTGGCGTAAGCGCGTTCGTAGGCCGTAGCGATATCACCCGCTTCAGCAACCCCACATGGATTCCCATGTTTTACGATCACACAGACGGGCTCGGTGAAAATCTTGACACATTCCAACGCTGCATCGGTGTCCGCCACATTGTTATATGAGAGCGTTTTGCCTTGCAACTGAACAAGATCTGCAACCCTACCGCCTACTCCGTTAGACGGCGCAGCTTCTCTGTAGAAGGCTGCTTGCTGGTGTGGATTCTCCCCATAACGCATCGTTGAAATTCGCTCAAAGCCGAGGGTCAGCAGTTCAGGGAATAATTCATCCTTGCCGAGGTATGCGGCCACCATTGCGTCATAACGCGCGGTGTGCCGAAAGGCTTTGACGGCCATTCGGTAGCGCAGCTCGACATGGCTTTCAGCACCACCTTGTAACTCATCCAGGATCTCCGGGTAGTCCGACGGTTGCACGACCACCAGCACGTCTTTGTGATTCTTGGCCGCAGAACGCACCATCGCCGGACCGCCGATGTCGATATTCTCCACCGCCATCTCCAACGTGCAATCTTCGCGAGAAATCGTCGCCTCGAACGGATAAAGATTCACAACTACCAGGTCGATAGGCACGATGCCGTGTTCTTCCATCACCGCCTCATCGAGCCCTCGACGGCCGAGAATGCCGCCGTGGATCTTCGGATGCAGGGTTTTCACCCGCCCATCCATTATCTCCGGGAAGCCGGTGTGGGCAGACACTTCGGTGACCTTGATGCCAACATCGCGGATCGCCCGAAACGTTCCGCCCGTCGATAACAACTCCACACCCAGAGACTCCAGCCCGCGTACAAACTCTTCCAGGCCGGTTTTGTCGGAAACGCTGAGTAACGCGCGTCGTACAATTCGTTTGTATCGTTGATTCACATCAATCCGTTCCGCAACGTCCCAAGGCTCATCCCCAGCACCAATTGGCGAGCGTCATGTTCCCCTCATCACGCTGCTATTTTTCCTCCCAGATCGAGAAGATGATCAAGCTGGGCTGACGCATCTTCTAATTTGTTAAACGCGCGCAAATCGTCGCGCAGAGTTTCTTCAAGTGAATCCTGATTCATTTTTGTCAGATACCATTGCACGTGCTTACGAGCAACGCGCACTCCGGATTCGCCATAGAAGCGGTGTAGCGAAGCAACATGCTCCAGCATGATGCCAAGCTTCTCTTCTATGCTGGGTTCCAACTTAGCGCCTGCGGCAATCTGACCGAGGAGCCAAGGCGCTCCCAGCGCCCCGCGTCCAATCATCACGCCATCGGCTTTTGTGTAGCTAAGTACCGCTGCAGCGCGCTCTGGGGAGTTAATGTCGCCGTTTGCGAAAACCGGTATCGACAACTGTGATTTGATCTCCGCGACAGTATCGTACTCGGCAGCCCCCTTGAACCGGCATGCTCGAGTACGCCCGTGGACCACGATGGCAGCAATGCCTTCAGCTTCGAGTATTCGAGCGATACGCACACCGTTTTTCATCTCCTGAGACCAGCCGGTGCGCATCTTCACTGTAACCGGCACTGGCACTGCCGCAACCGTCGCTCGGGCAATTCGTGCGACCAGTTTCTCGTCTTTCAGTAGCTGCGAGCCGGCCGCTTTCCTGCATACCTTCTTCGCCGGACAACCGAAATTGATGTCGATGATTTCAGCACCGGCGCGCCAATGCCGGCAGGCTCCTTCGGCAACCGTCTCGGGGTCGCCACCTGCTATCTGTACAACAAACGGGCGAGCACCTTCCACCCGTTGGCGGCGTAAGCGTGACTTATCTGTGTTCCAGAGATCGGCTTTGGCACTGACCATTTCCGACACGAGGTACCCTGCTCCATATCTCCACGCCAGCTCGCGAAAAGGCACGTCGGTGACCCCGGCCATGGGCGCGAGCAAAATGCCATTACGAAGCTGATGGGGTCCTATGGAAACCACTTAAGTTTCAGTTACGTTTGAGTAGCGCAGAAAGGAGGCATCATACTCTCTCGAGCAATGACCTCAACAATTCACTGCAACAGCTTGTCGAATTCTCACGAATCGTCGCGCGTAACGCGTTCAGGACGCTAGCGAAATTCCATAAAGTAATTGACCGCTTCGCTGCCCGGGTCTTCGAACTCAAGTTCGATATGAACCGGAGTCAAGCGCTGGATCTTTTCCGCACCTTCCAGCTCACCTGCCAGATACTGGCGAGGTTGGAACCTGCCACTCGCAACCAGATCTCCTTCGAGGGAGGTAAACCGAAGCTCCAGTACGGGGAACGGTTGGGCAAACGGAGCCTCGTTGACAATGATCGCATCGACGATGAGTGCACCTTCAATCTCCGGGTGGCTGCGTACCACCAGTTTTTTTATCACCATTTGATCTAGGTCTCGCAGTACTGGTAATTCACACCCGATGAATGCACACACCGACTCATATACCGGTCTGATGCGGAGATCCTCGGTCCAATCGTCAAACTGCAAATACATGACTTGGGCGAAAAGAGCGGCAATCGCCAGAACCATCGCAGGTGGAATCCACCAGCTACCTCGCTTCTCCTGCACGAAGCTGACCGGCTCGCCGGCTGCTCGCGCTTCGGCAAACTGTTCCGATAGCAATTGCAGTGACTCAGGGTCGTCAATCGGCACCCGCCCATCAACTCGAGTGACCACGGCATCCACCTGTTGCGAGTCGTCGTCGCCCTGAGTCGAGTCGATGACAACTTCCAACAACTCCTCTTTCACCTCCTCAACGAGATCGGCTTCATCGCGTACTTCCTCGAGTATGACTTCCTCCACCGCAGCTGCATCGAACACTTGCGCGGATTTTTCTTCATCCTCAGGGGCGTCTACTTCTGCTTGGGAATCTATTTCGACCGTCTCGGCGGCCACCTCCGTGTGCTCATCCGTGGAATCACCAAGCTCATCTAACAATTCGTCCAGCAAATCTCCGGCTTGTCCTTCTGGCAACTCCGGATCCTTTTCCCACAGCAAACGATCTACCCCTTTAAATACGGTCAAGCACGAACCACACCGCACTCTGCCTGCAGCTACTTGCAGCTGAGTTTCCGTGACCCGAAAACGCGTGAGGCAATTTGGGCACTCGGTTACCAGGGGTTCTAAATCGTTATCGGACATTAAGATTGTTTGGGCAACCTTTGATTAATTTTCGTGGTCGGTGGGACCTCAGAGCACTCGAGAATTATTCAGAGGTTTCCTGGTTCCTACAAGCCTTATCCAGGTCCCTTCCCGAACTGAGGCTTCGAAGGTGACATCCGGGTAGGCTGCGATAACACGCCTGGCCTGTTCCGCGAACAGGCCAGAAAGGATGAGCTTCCCTCCCGGACGTGTCATGGCAACTAACTCAGGCGCCAACTCGATCAGTGGATTGGCGAGTATATTGGCCAGCACAACATCGAACTCCATCTGTCCGGTCAGTTCATCCGGACCAAGCACCTTAAGCTGTGCATCTCCCACGCCATTGTAGGAGGCGTTCTCTCTCGTCGCGAGCAGCGCCTGGGGATCGTGATCGATGGCATACGCTTCTCGTGCCCCCAACAGGCATGCGGCAATCGAGAGGATTCCCGATCCACAACCGTAGTCCATGATGCGCAAACCCTCGAGCGGCCAACCTGCCAGCCATTCCAGGCACAAGCGCGTCGTCGGGTGGCCGCCCGTGCCAAAGGCCAAACCTGGTTCCAGACGCAAGACAGTTGCATCTGCCGGTACTTGCGCATCTTTCGGGACAATCCACAACCGGCCGCCAAAAAGGTGTTGCACGGCGTGGGCACGCCAAGCGTGCAACCAGTCCTCCTCATCGACGAAACCGACATCAAAACTGGCCAGAGCGTCCGTATCCAGGCAGATGCGGAGCTGGTCATTGAGCTGTGTCAGATCCGTATCCAGAGGGAAAAGAGCCTGCAGACGATTGTGCCGCCACAGAGGTGTCGCGCCAGGGGCCGGCTCTACAACAAGATCGTCGTCCTGACCTGTAGCACCGATCGCCACCGACACCGCACCCAGTTCCTGCAGCCGATCCGTAATCGTATCCACGTCATCGGCTGGGACTTCCAGGATGACTCTGAACCAGCTCATTGCGCTAACTGAGGCGAAAGAGCACTTGCTCCGAAGCGACCGCTTCGCCATTCGCAACGTTGATCGTCGCCACAGTGCCCGGAATTTGCGCGGTGATCTCGTTCATCATCTTCATGCTCTCGATAACGCACACTACATCGCCCACCTCAACACGCTGTCCCACTTTCACGAACGGTTCAGCGCCGGGTTCGGCTGCTTTGTAGAACGTGCCCGCCATCGGCGCGCGTACGACATTGTCCACACTAAAAGCCGTGGCTTGCTCGGTAACAGTCCCAGCGGGTTGGACCCACGCCCCGTGAGCCTCAGAGTGGGTAGCGATATTACCGACCAGGGGACGTACGATGCGAATGGCTTCATCACCGCTTTTCACTTCTAACTCGGTGATGCTGGAAGTCTCCACCAGCTCGATGAGTTTCTTGATCTTCCTTAAATCCACTTGGACTACCCCTTGTGTTGTGCTACTCGATCCATGGCAGCCGCCAGGGCGAATTCATAACCCTGCGCTCCGAGACCGGTGATCACGCCCTCGGCAACGTCGCTCAAGAACGAGTGTTGCCTGAACTCCTCGCGGGCGTGCACATTGGACAGGTGCACCTCAATGAAGGGGATGCCAACGCCCAACAGAGCATCGCGTAAGGCAATGCTGCTATGGGTAAACGCCCCTGGATTGATGACGATGAACGCGACACCTTGGTTACCCGCGTTCTGCACCGCCTCCACCAGTTCGTGTTCGGCGTTGCTTTGCAGGCACTCGAGCTCATGTCCACGAGTACTTGCCAACGCCTCGAGGCGCGCGTTGATATCGGCCAGCGTATCGGTGCCGTATATTTCCGGCTCCCGGGTGCCTAACAGGTTGAGATTGGGCCCATGCAGGACCAGCAGTCGGGCCATAAAGCCTCCGCCAGTTCAGAAGATTGAGGTAGTGTGCCTAAATTGGAGCCGTTTGGCTAGATATCTGCAAGTTATTGAGTTTTAGCGACAATTTCGACGAAGTTTATCCGATCTCTCTGAGCCAGAATGGCCCCGAGATGGGTGGCAAGGGTGTCGACCCCCACCTCTCCCTGAAGACGAACTTCGCTCATCTCGCGCCTATCTTCGCCGAAAAACACCATACTCGGTGGACCGAAGAGTCCATATCGATCCATGAGTGCCTTGTCGGAGTCGTTGTTCGCTGTGACGTCCGCTCGGAGCAGCCAAAACTGCCGCAACCGTGATTCTACGGCCGGATCCGGAAACACGGAGCGCTCCATGACTTTGCACGAGACACACCAATCGGCATAAAGATCCAGCAAGGCCGGTTGCCCTGCAGCCTCGGCCGCTTTGAGCCCCATTTCCAGCTCCTGGAGATTCCTCACCGGGTGCCATTCGAGCTCTCGCGACTGCCCCGCAACCATCGTCCCCGCACCGCTTTCGGCAAATCGCTGCAGAGGCTTGAGCGGGTTTTCAGCGCCGCTTGCCGCACCAATCATCAACAACACGCCGTATACCAGGCAAAGCGCACCGGTGGCTTTCCACAACTGTCCCCAGCCTTCACGGCGGGAGAAGTCCAACGCGCCAAGATATACCCCAGCACCAACCGCCAAAGCAGCCCACAACAGGAGTGTGACCCCTGCAGGGATCACGCGCTCAACCAACCAGATGGCAACCGCCAGCAAGCCCACCCCGAACACCGCCTTCACCGCATTCATCCAGGCACCTGCTTTCGGTAGCAGATGTCCACCGCTTGCGCCCAAAACGATAAGCGGCAAGCCCATACCAAGACCCAGAGCCAGCAGTGCTGTGCCACCCAACAGCGCATCCCCCGTCGAACTGATGTAGATGAGGGCACCAGCCAGCGGAGCGGAAATGCAGGGCGAAACCACGAGGCTGGATAACGAACCCATAACCACAACGCCCAGATGTTTGCCCCCGCCGGTTTTCTGACCAAGCGAGTTCAATTTGTTCTGCCAACTCTGCGGCAGCTGCAACTCATAAAAACCGAACATCGAAAACGACAGCAGCACGAACACAGTGGCAAAAACGATCAACACGAGCGGTGCTTGCAGCGCTGCCTGCAAATTGAGGCTGGCACCAAAGAGACCCACCAACGTGCCAACCGCCGCATAGGTAAATGCCATACCAAGTACGTAGGCAACCGATAGCGACAGCGCCCGAGCGCGGGTGATGTTGTCCGACTCGCCGACGATGATGCTCGAAAGGATCGGCACCATGGGTAAAACGCAGGGAGTAAACGCGAGTAAAATGCCTCCCACAAAAAATAGCGCCAGAGCTGTGAGCAACCCGCCTTCGGCTAACACCGCGGCCAAAGCCCGTTCTTGGGTCTCAGGCACCACCGGCCCGGCGGCAGCAAATACAGGGGGACCCGTTCGGGGACCCGTTCGGGAACCCGCCAGGGAATCCGAACGAGTTCCATCCGAATTCGCCACCAGATTAAATGCGATCCACTTGATTTCCGGGGGATAACACAAGCCCGCATCAGCACAGCCCTGATAACCGACCCCAATTTCCACCGCGCCTGTGCCACTTTGCACCGGTATCCGTGCCTGGGCCTGGTGGTAATAAACCTCTACCTCGCCGAAAAATTCATCCACCTTGCGTTTGCCGGGTGGAATCTCCGCGCTACTTAAAACCACAGGTGAGCGGGAATCATCGGCACTCACCCGGTTCTGGAAATTGAACCGATGTCGATACAGGTAATAACCGTCGGCTATCTCCCAATACGCGAGTATTGCGCCATCCGCAGCCACCTCGGTAGACAGCACAAACGCTTCATCTACCCGAAGGAATTCAGGCTCGTCGTCGAGCCATGAATCCGCACTCTGCTCGAACTCTGCCGCCACTGCGCCAGAACAGAATGCAACAACGGCAAGCAGCACGGCTCCTCTGCTCAGTCGGAGGCTTGGTGAGATACTCCTATGCAGATGAAGCAGGAGTTGCCGGCGTAAGTTCATGTTCGCGAGTTCTCGGTTCATGTTGCCCTTTAGGACAAGCCAAATTCATTGGAGTTCGAGGTAAGACCGGGCAATATAGCGTTTCTTTCCGATCACATCTGTGAACTCATCTGTTGCAGTTTAGTGAAAAAACCACCCTCGCGCTCGTGTTCTGGTCGTCACTTCTGACCTGCGTTGTGCTGATGGAGGGTTGTCAAACCGCACCTGTTGCGCCCGCGATAGAAATACCCACCGAGCCCGAGCCGGTTCCAGCCGATCCACCGGCAGTCGATGAATTGCTCGACCGAGCCGAACTTGCGCTTAGGAACGATCAGCTAACACACCCGGAAACCGGCAGTGCGCTGGCACTGTTTAATGAAGTTTTGGCATTGGATGAAGCAAACGCTGTCGCTAAACGCGGCCTGGAACGCATTGTGGAGCGTTATCTGGAACTTGCGGAGCGCGCGGCACAACGCCGGCAATTTGCCCGGTCGCGTTCCATGCTAACTCGTGCCCGACTGGTCGATCCGGAACATCCAGCCATCGAACCTACTGCCAGCCAGGTACAATTGCTCGCCAACGCCCGCCGTGACCGCCTCAAGCTCGACAAGTCTCTCCTGAGCGCACGTAGCGAAACATTACTGCAACCGTTGGCGGACCTCGGCGAAAAAGCACGAGCCGAGGACTGCCGTACCACCATTACTGCGCGCACTGACGCCGAAGGTCGTTGGCTCTATCAACAACTAAACCACGCCAAGGGCGAGCGGCGTATCCGCGCTCAGCTGCAGATCGGCTCTCCACCGCAGGTGGAAGTACTGTGTTTCTGACGCAGACGCGCCGAAAACTGGCCCTCGGTTGCCTAACATTCATCGGTATGGGGCTGCCCATAAGCGCAGCGGAGCTTACCGTTGACAAACCACGGATCAGGGAACTCATCCCCGGACAGAACAAAACTGTGGCCTACTTCGACATTACCAACGAGGGCACCCTCAAAGTGTCCCTTGTCGGTGTTGTCAGCGATTCGGTGGGCGTTATCGAGATCCATACGATCCTGCACAACGGCGACATGGTGCGCATGCAGCAATTGCCAGAGGTTGTTCTGCCACCCGGAAAAACCGTACGCTTTCGTTCCGGGGGATTACATTTAATGCTCTTGGACGTGATGGACTTGCAAAAAGAAACGGAAATTCAACTACTCACTTCGGACGGTGCAATCCATCGAGCGATCTTTCAGCGGATTTCCCTGTTGGAATCGTATGAATAGTACCCATCTAGAACTTGCTACCTTTGAATGTTTGAGGGTTTGAGCCTGATATGAACTGGAAAATCTGGCAGCGCAACTCCAATGTTAGCGCCGGTTCCACCGGCTCGATCCTCGGTTCCTTCGGCAACATCGACGGTTCCACCGTCGTTAATATTCTCGGAGTTAGCGGCAAAGTCGTGGGGGGGTTGATTGGGGCCTACCTGCTTATCAGCATTGGTTTCGCCTGGTGGTGGGATTTCGAGCCGGATATGTTCGACGTACGCGCTTCAGCCATTGCTCATGCCAATCTTAAGAATCATGAACTGGTCACCGGTTACATCACGACCGCCACTCTCATCCGGATCTCAACAACGATGCTCGAGAAACGCGGGGGTTACCTTTCCAACGACGTGTTCCCGCCCGGCGCCTGGATGGACAACGTGCCAAACTGGGAGTTTGGCGTACTCACTCATATTCGCGACACCGCCCGGGCTTTTCGCAACGAGTTTTCCAGATCACAAAGCCAGTCCACCGAAGACCCCGACCTCTCTATCGCCGAAGGCAAGTTTTTCTTCGACAACAGCAGCTGGGTATTTCCCCAAACGGAAGACGAGTATCGTGAAGGAATCGGATACTTTGACGCCTACCTCGAGAGGCTCGCCGATCCCCGGCGCCCGAACGCCCAGTTTTACGCCCGTGCCGACAACCTTCAGCAATGGCTGCAAATTGTGGCAAGTCGCCTCGGCAGCATCTCGCAACGGTTGTCGCAAAGCGTCGGCAAGCGGCAGCTGAACCTCGACCTCGCGGGCGATAGCGCCGCCGTCCAGGCAACGCAAGCCCCCCGCGAGACGGAGACCAAAACAGCGTGGCTGGATATCGATGACGTCTTCTTCGAAGCACGCGGGCAATCCTGGGCACTGATCCATCTGCTGAGCGCGATGGAGCAGGATTTCGGCGACGTGCTGGACAATAAGAACGCACGCGTCAGCCTGCAGCAGATCATCCGCGAGCTCGAACCCACCCAGGATTCGGTGTGGAGCCCAGTTATTCTAAATGGCAGCGGTCTCGGGTTGGTTGCCAATCACTCGCTGGTGATGGCCTCATATATCTCTCGAGCCAATGCCGCGATCATCGATCTGCGCACGTTGTTGACTCAGGGATAACCCAGGGAAGGACTACAAAAACTAGCGCGTTACGTGGTTCTTATTCGTCACCCCCTCCGCTAGAATACGCGCCGCTGTGGGGCGGGGTCTTCAGTTGTTTAAGGCAGATACGCGGAAAACGCCGTGATGCCGTGCTAAACCTGCGTCATCTTTCGATAATCACGAGTTGGGGTACCAAATGATAGATATAACCCTGATACCGCCCATCTTCGGCGTAATCGGGCTGGTGTTTGCCGTCATCATCTACGCGTTGGTCAAACGCTACGACGAAGGCGAAGAAAACGTAAAAAAAATCGCAGATGCTATTCACAATGGTGCGATGGTGTTCATGCGGCGCGAGTATTTGATGCTCGCTTTGTTCGCCGGTATTTTATTAGTGATCCTGTTCTTTTCCCCCCTCGGTATCGATACCGCAATCGCCTTTTTAGTCGGTGCACTGTCATCAGCCGCCGCTGGCTGGTTCGGCATGTACACGGCGACCAAGGCCAACGTGCGCTGCACCACTGCCGCGCACAATGACGGTCAAGCTGCCGCGCTCTCCGTCGCGTTTTTGGGCGGCTCGATAATGGGACTCGCCGTGGCGTCGCTTGGCCTCCTGGGCCTGGGTATCGTCTACTACTTTTACGGCGGCGACCCGGAAACGGCCCATCACATTCACGGTTTCGGCATGGGGGCATCAACTGTCGCCCTTTTCTCCCGCGTCGGTGGCGGCATATTCACCAAGAGCGCCGATGTCGGCGCAGACCTGGTCGGCAAACTTGAAGCCGGTATCCCAGAAGACGATCCACGCAACGCTGGGGTAATCGCAGACAACGTCGGTGACAACGTTGGCGACGTAGCCGGCATGGGCTCTGACATTTTCGAATCCTATTGCGGCGCAATGATCGCTACAATTGCCATCGCCACGACCCTGGCGGGTTCCGCGGTTGCGGTACTCGCACCCGGTGTGAGCGAAGGCGACGGACGCGCATCGCTCATGTTTGTGCCACTGGCGTTTGCTTCCGCCGGGCTCATCTGCTCGATCATCGGTATCGGTATTGTCCGCAGCCGTTCGAGCAGCAACCCAGCGCTGGCACTGCGTATCGGCATGATCGTTACCCCCATCCTGTTTATCGGCGTTTCCTATTTTGTCGTCGGCCTGATCGGTGTCTCGACCGCTATCTGGTGGTCGGTGGTTTTCGGCTCGGTCGGCGGGGTGGTGATCGGTCTCGTTACCGAGTACTACACCTCCTCGAAACCGATCGTACGCATCGCCGAGTCGGGCCAGACCGGTGCGGCCACGGTGATGATCACCGGCCTTGCCATTGGCATGCAGTCGGTGGTGATACCCGTACTCACGATCTGCGCGATCATATGGATCTCCACAGACCTCGCCGGTCTCTATGGAGTTGGTGTTGCTGCCGTCGGCTTGTTAGCGACTGTCGGCATGACTATGGCTGTTGATGCTTACGGTCCCGTTGCCGACAATGCCGGAGGCATCGCCGAGATGGCTGGCCTGGGAGAAGAAACACGCGCGATTACCGACTCGTTAGACGAGCTTGGCAACACCACCGCCGCCATGGGTAAAGGATTTGCGATTGGGGCTGCCGCGCTCGCGGCGCTCGCAATCATTGCCGCTTTCGTCGAGACCGTCTCCTTCCAAAGAGGCGGCGACTTTGTTTTACATCTTGGCGATCCTCAGGTTCTGATAGGGTTGTTTATCGGCGGGCTCGTTCCGTTCCTCATCGCCAGCATCACGATGACTGCCGTTGGCGACGCAGCCATGGAAATGATCGAAGAAATCCGCCGCCAGTTCCGCGAGATTCCTGGCTTGATGGAGGGTACCGCGGAACCTGAAACCGACAAGTGCATCGACATCGCCACCTCAGCTGCACTGAAACGCATGATCCTGCCTGGAGTAATCGCGATCGGGATACCACCTCTCGTCGGCTTCGGGCTCGGGCCAGAAGCCCTGGGCGGTACGCTCGGTGGTGCGCTGTTAACCTGTGTGTTGCTCGCCTTGATGATGGCGAATGCGGGTGGCGCGTGGGATAACGCGAAGAAGTATGTAGAAAAAGGCAACCTCGGTGGCAAAGGTTCGGACGTTCATACTGCAACCGTTGTCGGTGACACGGTGGGCGATCCGTTCAAAGACACCTCGGGGCCCGCGATGAATATTCTCATCAACGTGATGGCAATCGTAAGCCTGGTCATTGCTCCTCTACTCGTTTAACGCTGCGTCGAAGGGCCGCGCTCCGCACGGCTCTTTTGCTTCCCTCGAACTGTAGGAACTACATCGGGAAGTTACAGCCGAAAAGGCTTCAGCTTCTTCGCTACGAGTTGGTTTTTGAGGATTGTGTATTGCGGAAGCCCATCCCGAAACGGGGGTGGAGATTCGCCCACTATGAGGGGGGCGAGGTATCGTCGAGCTTTTGCCGTGATGCCGAAGCCATCTGCTGAGATGTAGCTTTTCGGCATTTTTCGTTCCACGTTTGCGACACGTGCGAGCGGGACTTCTCCGATCGTCCAGCGGTAGGGTTTGTCTTTTTTACGCACGATGGTCGGCATAACGGCGTTTTTACCAGCGAGCGCAAATTCCACTGCGGCGCGACCCACTGCATAGGCTTGCTCTACATCGGTTGCAGACGCGATGTGGCGCGCGGAACGTTGTAGATAATCTGCTACCGCCCAGTGGTATTTATAGCCAAGCTTAACCTTGATCATCGAGGCCAGGGTGGGTGCCACGCCACCAAGCTGGGTATGGCCGAATGCATCTACCGAGCCGTCTTTGGATCCGGAGTGGGCTACAAACGAGCCGTTCTTATACTGCGTACCTTCCGATGCCACGATAACGCAGTAGCCGCACTTCTTCACGGTATCGCGTACTTTGTTCAGGAAAAGACGGCGATTGAACGGCACTTCCGGCAACAGGATAATATGCGGTGGATCACCCGGCTTATCCTGGGCGAGGCCCGCGGCGGCGGCTATCCAACCTGCATGACGACCCATGACTTCGAGAATGAACACCTTCGTAGACGATTCACACATCGAAGCGACATCCAGCGCCGCTTCCTTAATTGAAATCGCAACATATTTGGCCACGGAGCCAAATCCCGGACAGGTATCAGTAAACGGTAGATCGTTGTCGACGGTTTTTGGAATACCGATGCAGATAATGGGATAGTCGAGGGTTCCCCCAACCTGGGAAACCTTGTGCGCCGTGTCCTGGGAATCTCCACCACCGTTGTAGAAAAAGTAGCCGATGTTGTGGGCGCGAAACACATCGATCAGCCGGCGGAATTCGCGTTCGTTCTCAGTAAAAGACTGTAACTTGTACCGACAGGAGCCAAACGCACCGCTCGGCGTGCTTCGCAATCCCGCAATCGTCTTCGCACTTTCCTTGCTCGTGTCGATCAATTCTTCGGTCAGCGCGCCGATGATACCGTTGCGACCTGCATAAACAGTGCCGATACGATGCCTGTGGTTACGGGCAGTTTCTATCACCCCACAGGCCGTCGCGTTGATGACGGCGGTGACTCCACCCGATTGCGCATAAAAGGCATTGGGTACTCCCATCGTGAGATCTGCTCCTCGGAGTTAGTTTGTTTGACCCTGGGATAAGGAAAATCCCTCCCATGAGCGCGCACCATTCTCGGCGATGTGGCAGTTTTGTGCGACAATTTCGAATCAAAGTTTTCGAAAAATCTGTGCATGTGGTAATGAAAGACGTCTTCCAAGTGTTCTGGCATATCTGCCTGCTACGGCAGAGTCCGGAGTACGTGCCTACGCGAGCCTGGTTCATCTTCTCGGTTATCACAGCAAACGTACTGTGCGAAGTACTGGTCTCACTTACGGTTAACGCAGAGCTCGATGTGTTGCGGGGCGTGACAAGCTCTGTGGTGTACATGACGACTACGGCAGCGCTCGTGTGGCTGACGTTGCAGCTGCGTACCCATGTCGAGCGTTTTCCTGCGACCATAACTGCATTGTTCGGCTGTGATCTCATTATTACGGCGAGCTTTGCGCTTTTACGGCCAATTGCGGACCTGCTCAACGCTGGCGCCGTTAACACGCTTTCCCTCCTCTTCCTCATCTGGACCGTCTCGGTAGCCGGATTCATCATGTACCGGGCTTTGCACACCTACTACGTGCTGGGGATTGGCATTGCCCTGGGGATAGCAATCATGAGCTTTGCGTTGAGCCAGCTAGCGATCGGGACAGCATGACTCAACACATTTATTTCCTTGGCATTGGCGGAACGCTCATGGGTAGCCTCGCACTGCTCGCAAAAGAAAGCGGTTTCCGGGTTTCCGGTTCCGACCCTATCTTGTACCCACCGATGAGCGACCAGCTCGAAGATGCTGAAATCG
>SMWK01000105.1 GCA_004356895.1 Gammaproteobacteria bacterium | reverse complement strand
CTTGCGTTTTCATACCTACCAACTCAACAGTTGCGTAAACTGTTCCCAGAAGTACTCTGCTGCTTCTTCGCTAGAAAGCGGCTGATTCGTACTCGTGCCAGAGCTGAACCTCCAAAATTTCCTGGTTCCCAGCTTAGTTCGCCCCGAGATACACTTATCCAATCGTTGTAGGAGTTGTTGTCGTCGATGTTGCTAAAACTGGTGCTGAACGAAATGTGGTCCCCGTCGTGTTCGAATACATCGAGTGTTTTTACAACCGCCAACGTCGCCACGGTTACCTTGGTAACATAAGTCCGGTGGCGTTCGAGGAACGGACAGGCGGTCGATTCCAAATGGTCCATTAAACCGGGGCAAAACCAGATGGCCGTATTTGATCTTGAAAGCTCTGGATATTGTGTCCGCTTTTCCAGTGTGGTCTGTATCTTTGTGCTGTCCCATTAGAACCCAAACTATTGCAGCCTACAGCACGACTCTCACACTGGATTGGCTAAAGAATAGGCAGGGCAATGGACTCGAAAAAAGTAGCTTCGAGGGAAAATCGTCAAACCAGGCTTGGACATCGATGGGGGGATTCCAGTGGCCGAGACTATCGCCTACAAAACAAAACGATTTTTCACACTGACCTTCGGCGTCACGTGGGTGTGCTGGTTTGCCGCTCCTTATCTTGGAGATCCGGAAACCGGAGATGCGATTTTCATCATTCTTATGCTAACCGGTTTGTTAACTCCGTTTGCTACCGCTTTGTACCTGACTCTTGCCTCTAAGAACGATGCGTTGAAAAAAACGTTTTTCAACAAATTGCTCAATATCAGGCTGATCAGACTAAGCAGCATTCCTCTTTTTCTAATACTTTTTCCTGCATCAATGATTGTATCGATACTGATTTCGACGCTGTTTGGCTATTCGTTTGACCAATTCACTGTGGCTGAAGAGTTTTCCTTCACCGTAGGGGCCGTCCCAACACTCCTTTTTCTACTGCTTGCTGCGTGTTTCGAGGAGCTCGGCTGGAGAGGGTATGCCGTTGAAAGTTTGAACAGTAATCGTAGCTATTTTGAGGCGACAGCAATTTTCGGCGTTCTCTGGTCATTGTGGCACCTTCCCATGTTTTTCATTCCGCATTCATACCAGGCGGAATTGCTTCAGGAGGATTTCTTCCTTGTTCTGAATTTCTTCGTGAGCATTGTGCCTTTGGCCTTCATCATTAGTTGGTTTTGCAAAAAAAACAGCGGCAGCATTTTGGGAGCAGTGCTGATTCATTCGATTATCAATTTCACACAGGAATTCTTCTTGGTTTCGCCGTACACCAAATGTATCCAAACCCTGGTTCTAATAGTTGTTGCAGTTGTTTTCGTCGTAGCTGACAAGGAAGCTTTCTTTGGAGACGACAAACTAGCGTAACGGCTTGGCCCCAAAGGTCTGCTGATGGCCACGAACCGCCTCGTGCAGTGAACAACTCCATGTCCGCTTTGGAGTGAGGCGGCAGGCATGTAAACCCTTTGATGTGCTCGACAAAACGCCGATCCACGGCACACGCTTCTGATACCGGTGAATGAGCCGATATGTAGAAATTCGATCGATGTGGCCGGACAGGAACGGCTAGTTTTCAGCCTATTGTTGATGCGCCACCGTCACAGGGAATAACCACCCCGGTCAGAAAAGACCCGGCCCTGGACGCCAGAAAAATCGTCAACCCCGATGCATCCTCCATAACACCCCAACGACCCATCGTGAAGCTTTCCATTACTTGTTTTTCGACCTCTTCATTCGCGTACAACGGTGCGGTCATCTTCGACTTGAAAGGCCCTGGTGCAATGACGTTCACATTGATGTTATCGCTGTTGAGATCTCGCGCCATTTGCGCTGACAGCCCTTGCAATCCGGCCTTGGCAGCCACGTAAGAATAGTTTTGCAGGCCGCTCGGGCGGATCGCATTAACCGAGGAAATATTGATTACGGTCGAGCGTGATTCGGCAGACGCCGCAGCGCGCAGTTGTGGCAGGAGTGACTGGGTAAGAAAAAACGGACCTTTGGCGTCGAGGTCCATGACTTTATCCCAGGCTTTCTCGGGAAATTCGTCTATGTTTGCACTCCAGGAGAGACCTGCGTTGTTTACCAGGACATGCAGTTGTTGCTCTCTTGAAATAATTTCTGCCGAGAGCGCTTTGATGCCGTCGAGGTTGCTGATATCTCCGGGAATTGCAGTGCAATAACCGAAAGCACTCAGCTTCTCTTCGGCTGCCTTGCAGGCATCCTCTTTTCTTGAGGTTATGTAAACCTTAGCGCCACAACGCACCAGTCCTTCTGCGATCATCAGGCCGATCCCTCGCGTACCCCCGGTAACCAACGCTACCTTGTCGCGGACGCCAAAAAGATGTTCGTAAAATGAATCTGTCACTGTGTGATCCTGTGGTGAGTTCAAGGGCATGAGGGGGTGAAGAGTATAAGCTGAAGAATAGATCGTGCATGATGCGGTGGATGCCGCTCAGCTTCTAATGAGTCAGGCAGGGAAACGATGGAATTATGGGGAACGGTAGATGATGCAGCAGGCACAAGACTTTCAGAGCGAAAGTGAGGCGTTGTATGCACTCGTAACATCTCTTGAGGATGAGGATTTCGAACGTAAAACCTCGTTCAAGGAATGGACGATCAATACGGTGATTCGCCATCTGCACATGTGGAATTGGGCGGCCGATCTTGCCCTCGAGAACGCAGACGCTTTCAAAGCTTTTCTTGTCGAACTGCGAACCCACACGTCAAACAATGGTTCACTCAATGAGTTTGAATATAAGTGGGTTGAAGGTTTGTCCGGTCAGGCGTTGGTGAAAACCTGGCACGACTTCATTGCAGAGATGACCGTGCGATTTGGCGTGGCTGATCCGGCGATGCGAGTGGTTTGGGCAGGCCCCGATATGAGCGTGCGTTCCTCGATCACAGCGCGGCTCATGGAAACCTGGGCGCATGGTCAGGAGGTTTATGACGTGCTCGGCGTGGTGCGGGAGAACGCGGACCGCATTCGCAATATCGTCGTACTTGGCGTGAATACCTACGGCTGGACGTTCAACGTGCGCGGTGAAGAGCCACCGCTGCCAATGCCGCATCTCAAACTCACCGCGCCTTCGGGAGAACTATGGACCTTCAACGATTCCAGCACTGCCGAGCTGATCGAAGGGCAGGCGGAAGATTTCTGTCAGGTGGTGACTCAAGTCAGGAACATCGCTGATACCGAACTGCGTGTCGCTGGACCAAACGCCTCGAACTGGATGTCGAAGGCACAGTGTTTCGCCGGTGGGCCACAGGCACCACCACCGCCCGGAACCCGAAAAGTGCTCCGCAACACGTAACGCCAAGTGTCGGAGGAATCGTCCTTGATCGTTTCTTTACGCGATGGGATTGTCTACAGTTCGGCTTGAATAACCAGTTATAACCCGGGGAGCTAAAATGCAGGGGATGATCGTCGATTGGATCGCGCACAATGCGCTTAATCTACCTAACAAAACCGCAGCCATCGAACTACCGAGCGGCCGACGGGAAACCTACGCGCAGATGCACGATCGCGTTGGGCGAATTGCGGGTTGGTTGCGGGCGCTTGGTGTGGAGAGGGGCGATCGTGTTGGCGTGCTCGCACTCAACTCAATTGACACCTTGGATATCATCTTTGCCACGTGGCGAATAGGCGCTGTACATCTGGCGTTGAACTTCCGGCTTACTCCGTCGGAACTGGATTACATTATCGGCGATGCCGAGCCTAAGGTGTTGATCGCCGATGTGGAACTGGCTGAAACGGTGAGTGCGCTGACCGTTTCTATTGAGCACATCGTGGAAACAGATGGCTTGGGTGGTGACACCGATTTCGAAGCGCGCACCCTTGACGCAACACCCATCACCGACATGGTGGAACTCGAGCCGGAAGACCAATGTATGTTGATGTATTCCTCGGGGACCACGGGTCTGCCGAAAGGGGTGATCATCACCTGCGGGATGATGCTCTGGGCACAGGTTAATGCAGGTGCTGCGATGGGATGCACTCAGGACATGGTCAGCCTCGCGGTGATGCCACTATTCCACATCGGTGGGCTTCAGGTGTTCACCTGTCCAGCGTTGTTTGCTGGTGGTACCGCGGTGACCATGCGGACTTTCGATCCCGGTGCCACCTTGGATGCCTTCAGTGACAAAGAACTCGGCATAACCCATTTTCTCGGCGTGCCTGCCATCTTCAATGCGCTGCGTGACCACCCTAAGAATCCGCAATCTGATTTCTCCGGGTTGAACACCGTCATCGCCGGAGCGGAAGCGGTGCCAGCCTCGCTAGTGAACTGGTGGAATGAAAGGGGGGTAGTGATCCAGGAAGGGTATGGGATGACCGAAAATGTCGCGAGCTGCTGCATTCTGGGTCGTGACGATGTGACCGAGCACATTGGTTCTGCTGGTAAGGCGCTTCGCCACATCCAGATACGGATTTCGCGGGAAGACGGCACCGAGGCCGACCCTGGAGAATCTGGCGAGATCTGGTGCCGTGGTCCGGTGGTCACCCCCGGTTACTGGCGACGGACCGATACGGATGAAGATACGTTTGTGGATGGTTGGCTGCGCACGGGAGACATCGGGTCGCGTGATGCGGAAGGTTTTATCTACATCGAGGATCGGTTGAAAGACATGTACATCTCGGGTGGCGAAAACGTCTATCCCGCAGAGATCGAGAATATCCTTTACGAACTGAAAGAAATTCGTGAAGTCGCTGTGATCGGGGTGCCGGATGAACGTTGGGGGGAATCCGGTTGCGCGGTTGTTGCGCTGCAGGACGGTGCCGAGATTAGCAGTGACGCCATTCTGGAACACTGTCGGCCTCGGCTGGCACGCTTCAAACACCCGAACCATGTGGTTTTTGTCGATGAGTTACCGCGCAACGCCACGGGCAAAGTACTTAAGTTCGAGCTGAGGAAGACGATCAAGGTCTGAACATCGCTTGCTGGTATCGGTTAAGCACTCTCAACCAGGTCCATGCGACTGACTGGAGGGTCATAGCTTGGGTCTGGAGGGTTTTTTGACCCGAGTTCAGATACCGGTAGAATTATACCCCTGTTGGTTGGAGAACCGGATAGCATGCAGATCCACGCCAGTATCGAAGAGCTCATGGGTGAGTTCGATTTCGATCCAGACGCGCTCAAGACCAAATACCTCGCGGAACGGGATAAGCGTATTCGAACAGACGGCATTGAGCAGTATGTAGAAGTGACCGCCGAGTATTCACGTTACATCGATGATCCGTACATCGAACCGGGTTTCGAACGTGAGCCGCTGTTCGACGAGGTGGAAGTTGTCATCATCGGCGGTGGTTTTGGTGGGTTACTGGCCGGCGCCAGGCTCCGCGAAGCGGGGTTTGAAGATATCCGCGTCATAGAGAAGGCTGGAGACTTCGGTGGTACCTGGTACTGGAATCGTTATCCGGGTGCGATGTGCGATGTCGAGTCGTACTGTTACCTTCCGCTGCTCGAAGAACTCAACTACATCCCCAAACATAAGTACTCGTTTGCGCCGGAAATTCTCGAGCACAGTAAGCGTATCGCGCGCCGCTACAACCTCTACGAGAACGCCTGTTTGCAAACCGGTGTGGTGGAGTTGCGCTGGGACGAATCCTCGGCTCGATGGATCATCAAGACTGACCGCGGCGACCGCATGAAGGCACAGTACGTCGCCATGGCGAACGGACCCCTCAGCCGGCCGAAACTACCGGGTATTCCCGGCATCAACGACTGCAAGGGTTATACATTCCACACCAGCCGCTGGGATTACAGTTACACCGGTGGCGATTCGAGTGGAGGCCTCACAGGCCTCACGGGGAAGCGGGTCGGCATCATCGGCACCGGTGCGACGGCCGTTCAGTGCATTCCTCATTTGGGCGAGTGGGCCGAACAACTCTACGTTTTTCAGCGCACGCCGTCCTCGATCGATGTTCGTAACAACGCTGAAACCGATCCCGCCTGGGTCGAGTCCCTCGAGTCCGGCTGGCAACAGCAGCGCATGGACAACTTCAACATATTGGTCAACGGTGGAGATCAGGACGAAGATCTTGTCGGAGACGGCTGGACAGACATATTCCGCAACCTCACCCGTGTTGCGGTGACCTTGGCCGGTCGCAAGCTCGGACGACGGCTGAACAGTGAAGAGCGGGCCCAGCTTCTGGAGTTGTCCGACTATCGGAAAATGAATCAAATCCGCAACCGGGCAGAAAACATCGTCGAGGATCCGGTTTTGGCTGAGGCTTTAAAACCCTGGTATCGCCAATTCTGCAAACGTCCCTGCTTTCACGACGAATACCTGCCGACTTACAACCGACCTAACGTGACCCTGGTCGACACCCACGGCAAAGGGGTCGAACGTCTGACCGAAAATGCAGTGGTGGTTGACGGCACGTCCTATGAGATTGACTGCCTTGTTTTCGCTACCGGGTTCGAGGTGGGCACCTCATACACACGACGGGCCGGTTATGACATCATCGGGCGTGGTGGAAAACACTTGAGTGATCATTGGTCCGAAGGGTTACGCACTTACCATGGCCTCCAGAGCCACGGTTTTCCCAACTGTTTTTTCCTCGGCTTCACTCAGACGGCAATTACCGTAAACGTGCCACACGCGCTGAATGAACAGGCGAAACATGTTGCCTACATCTTGAGCGAATCCCGCGCTCGGGACAAACAAACCATCGAAGTGACTGCTGAGGCTGAACAGGATTATGTTGACGAGATTCGCCGCCTGTCCAGGCTGGGTGCCCGGTTCTACGCGGAGTGCACACCGGGGTACTACAACAGCGAGGGTGAACCCGGGAATCGCAGCGGGTTCTTTTCAGAGATGTATGGGGCCGGCCCAATCCAATTTTTCAAAGTCCTGGAGCAGTGGCGCGCCGAGGGTAGTCTGGAAGGGCTTGACCTGCGCTAGTTAAGTTTGCGATCAGAAGTTGGTTTTTACACTGACCCCAAATTTACGCTGATGACTAAGTCGCCGGATATGGGCAAAACAATACTTGCAAACGGCAACCTCAAGTTCACGGCGCTCACCTGTGGATTCGAAACCAACCCAGCGGGTCAAGTTGTGTTTTGCTTACATGGATTTCCGGACAATGCCAACTCATTCCGTCTCCAGTTACCCGCCCTGGCAGATGCTGGCTACAGAGTAATTGCGCCCACGCTGCGGGGTTATGAGCCGTCCTCTCAGCCACCCGATAACGATTATTCGTTTGTCGCTCTGGCACGTGACGTAGTCGCCTGGATTGATGATCTGGGTGAAGATAAAGTCCATCTTGTCGGCCACGACTGGGGTGCTGGCATTGCTTACGTTGCGGGCGCCCTTGCGCCAGAACGGTTTCACTCCCTTACGACTATCGCCGTGCCGCATGCAGCCCGATTTGCAGACGGTATTCGCAAGGTACCGGGGCAACTCGCCAAATCCTGGTACATGATGTTTTTTCAGCTGCGCGGTATCGCCGAGACTTTCATAGAGCGGAACGACTGGTCGTTGATCAGGAAACTCTGGAAGGACTGGTCACCCGGATACAATCTATCTGAAGAAACCTGGGCTGACTTGCGTACTACCTTCGCAGCCCCAGGTGTGAAGACAGCCATGTTGGGCTACTACCGGCACAACGCATCACCCCGTGTTCTGATGGGGTGGAAGAAGACCGAGGCAAGTTCGCTAACGACGGTTCCCGTGCGCACACTGGCGATAACCGGTGCGGATGACGGCTGCATCGATACGCGACTGTACGATTACGTGTTCCTCGAAGAAGACTTTCCCAGCGGATTTCGCGTGGAGCGTATTGAGCAGGCAGGGCACTTCACGCATCTGGAAAAACCCGAGGAGATCAACCGTCTATTGTTGGATTGGTTGAAGAGCCCGGACGATTAGAGTTCGCTCGGTATTCACCGCGTTGATCACCCGGGTCCCAACGCATCCAGAGCGTTTGCGCGCTGATCGAGTGAATGGGCGATTCCCGACAGAAGCGCAAAGGCGCGCGCAACGAGGACAAAGTCGGTGGGTACCGTGACCACCGGATTCTCCCGGATCGCATCGAACATCCCGTCCGTCATCTCCTCCGTGAACTCTCCCTGAAAAGTACCACTCTCGGAACGCGAGATCATACGCCGGGCGATGGCGAGATAGGTTTCCTTCTCTCCGGTCTGGGTCTCGAAGCCCAGTTCGTCGAACGCACGCAACATTGCCGTCTCGTTGAACGTCATCATGGAGAACATGAGCTCGAATATGCCAAGTCCGAAACCTTCTGGAAGTTGCTTGGCAAGCCCGAAATCGAGCAGCGTGAACACCGGTCGACCATCAGCGTCGGGATTCACCAGGATATTCCCAGGGTGCGGGTCCGCGTGAAAGAAACCATAGGCGAGGATCATGCGGTTGAAGATACGCATGAGCCGGGTCATGTATCCCTGCATCTGCACCCCGGCCGTCTCCAGCGCCTTCTTGTCGTTGACCTTGACACCGCGCACGTACTCCATGGTGATTACCCGACGGGTGGAGTACTCGGGATAGATCGATGGGATAACCACCGTTGGATCGTTCTTGAAAAGCTCGCGGATCCGCTCCGCACTCTCGACTTCGCGGCGAAAGTCGAGCTCCATGCGCAGGTGGCGCTGGAGTTCGTCCAGCAGCGGTAGGAAGTCCATGGGATTGCGATCGAAACGGCTATAGATGGCGGCCACGCGTCGCGATACCGTGAGATCCGTGCGGATGATGTGTTCGATATCGGGATACTGAACCTTCACTGCAACCTTACGTCCGTCGGTGAGGGTGGCGCCATGCACTTGCGCGAGGGAGGCCGCTGCAATCGGCGTAGGTTCGATATCCGTGAATATCTCGGCAATGGGTCGTGCGAAGTCTTCTTCGATCACGCTTCGAATCGTGTCGATGTCGCGTGGCGGCAAGGCATCGTGACATTGGGAGAGTGTCTTGACGTATTGTGGCGGGAAGATGTCGGAGCGGGTACCGATCACTTGACACATCTTTACCATCATGCCGCGCAGACTGACCGCAGTGGCGTAGATCTGATCTGCGTTGCGCTGATGTATCTGCGTCATGTCGCGCTCGTCAGGATCGCGCCCGCGATACGCATCCCACCAGCGAGGAAACTTGTAGCGTAGCCAGACCGAAACGGCCGTGTAGCCGATTCGTGTACCGCGATAAGCTCGCTCGAAGATGCGGCCAAGAAAGTAGCGACGAAAGCTCATATCTACCAAGTTTGAGCTGGCGTTCTTTATGCAGTCTCGAGCAGGATGTCCAGCTCTTCGTCATCCCCGTGCGGGAACGTCCAGCCGCTATCGAGATCTTCGAACCTTCTTGCGATCATGCTTGCGCGAGCCTTGTTGTCGATGGCTTGATGGATCTCTTCACGAAATCGCTCGCGATTCTCCTGGGGCCGTCGCGTTGCCATCCCCCGCAGTTGACGCGAGAAGATGGCATCCACCACTTCTTTGCCACGAAGCTCCTTGCGCCCGTCCTCGGATATCAGCGTACGCGCGCGTAGCTCCGAGATGGCGGCGGTCAGGTAATCGACGTGGGGCACCTCGTCGGAGGCAATACAGGTCACCATGTGATTCGCGGCTTCGGCGTCGGCGCTCACTTCGGGATCTCCAAGAAGCTGTTGCGCCCAGGTAAACGTATTATCTGCAAAGGTCTCCACCACGAGAACGTTCGCCATGGTAGTGATCAACATTTCCAGTCGCTCGGAGAGGTCAGGAAATAGCCTCTCGCCGCGCCCGCGTCCGCTGCTGCCCGTCATGAGTCTCATCAGCACGTCGCCGGGAATGTGGGGCTTCGCGAGACCGATATCCCGCGCTGACTCCCACATTTGCTTGTGCCCACCCTGATCTCGATGACCGGCCTCGTCGCGCGCATGGGCCTCGAAGAGTCCACCGTCGAGGTGCGCAAGCGCGGTACCTGCGATGTCCTCCAGGATCTCCTTACGAAGATCAGGGACGGGCACGTCGCGAATGCGCGCACCAAATCCTTCAATTATCGAGATGATCGTGAGCGAGCGCGTGATTGGTTCGGTGACCCCCTCTTTCAGGAGATACTTCGCCTGCGCATAGTTCGGATAAGTAGGCGGAAGGTAGCGACCCGGTACGTACACGAGAGGCTCACCGGCATCGCGCAGACGCTGCTGCCAGTTTGCGATCGCCGGGCGCCTGACACGCCCGCGAGGAGAGACGTAAGCGCCGTCGACGTAGCCTCCGTGGCAGCGCACGCCGCTTGCGAACAGCGGTTCCTCATAAGGGTCTTCCGCTAGTAGCTCATCGTATGTGAATTCCAACGCATCGAGGCGAATCTCATCATCGAGTTCGTGTTGGTCCGCCATGATTAATGCTTCTCCGTCGGATCATATCAGCATGGCACAGGTAGCCTGCGGATAGGAAGCACACTGGGTCCCACTCCCGATATGTTAGAGCTAACGTCCGCCGGTGCTGACGGTTGCCTTAAATTCACTTTCCAGAAGTCTTGCTCCCCGGAGAATATTTCCCATGGCATAGTTGCCTTCGTGACAGGCGTATTCATAAACTTTCTGGTCGCTTTTCCTCCATGAATACTCGCCGGTCCACGGTGCCGTCCATGCTGTTGGATCATCCACAGTGAAGCGGTAGAACAAGTCACCATTCTCGAGTTTCGAAAAGCGTTCAACGAGGTGCAGGTTTTCGTCGCCGCCATAAAGGCCAGTATCCTCACGGAAGTTGGTGGTATCAACGACAAGCGTATCTCCTTCCCACCAGCCGATGGAGTCTCCAAGCCAACTGCGGGAGCTTGCTGGTACGTGTTCAGAATTGAGTCGGATGATGCGAGCGTCGTGCACCATCTCCAACAGAATCATTACGTGGTCATCGGTCTGCACAATTGTCTTATAATTGTTGTAGATACCCGGGAGCATGGGTGGCCCGGCACTGAACCCCAGCAAACATCGTTCGGCAAGTGCCAGGTCTTCAGGGCCGTCATAGGGTCCCGGACCCTCCTCTTCGAGCCACCAGGCGGTGCCCGTATTGGCATGGGTAAACGAACTGAAATTGTCCGCGATTTTTGCACTTCCTTTTGCTGTCATTTCCGGCTGGCGTCCGTTGGGTGGGTCGATGATGATGGATGTGCGGTACTTCCCATCGATCTCCAATGCATTCGAACCAGGATCAATCCAGAAGGTGTTGTAGCCGCCAACATTACCCGCACCGAATGCCGTTCCGGATCCGTCTCCTCCTACCGGGGGCGCCTCCCGGTCCGGATCACTTTCGCTCTCGGCGGCCCATTTTAAGCCGAGTTCTGCAGCCCAGCTCAGCGTCTTGGCGACCCATCTATATACGTGCTTGGTTTCACCCAGGAATTCCGGTCGCTGCAACGGCGTCAGGGTTGCAGCATTGTAATTACCTGTCAGGTCGGGAACCTCTTGTTTTGCCGTGTCCGCGCTGACTGAGAGCGCTTGCAACAGCGACAACGTCAACAATGTGATGGATGCAAAACCTGGTAACTTTTTCGTCATCGGTCGCCTCGGAGCTCAATTGGAAGCAGGACAGTTTGTACATTGACATTATAACCACACGTTGGGTATGGAGGATCAATGGCGCACCTGCGGCTGTAAAAGTAGAATTGGAGATGACGGGTATGTCCTCCTGAAAACGGAGCCATAAATCCTGGCACCGTCGATGATGTCTACTCCACCCCAGCAAACATGCGATCAACGCGTTTCCTTCAACGGCTGCGGCGCGGCGACCTCCATATCCCAATAAGCCGTTTCGCGGTCGAAGTAGTCCGCCAGATAGTCGATGAATGCCCGTACCCGCGCGGGCAGGTAACGCGTCTGTGGGTACACGGCATAAGCCGTGACTTCGTGCCAGTCATAGTCAGGCAGCAAGCGCATGAGCTGACCCGATTCGAGCGCCTTGTAGATGATGAAAGTCGGCTGCAGCACGATACCGAGCCCTGCGATGGCCGCATCGCGGAGAAACTCGCCGTTGTTTGCGCGCAGGTGATGTGACAGACGTACGCTGCCTTGTTTGCCGTCAGGCGTTACGTAGTGCCAGCTCGGATCGGCCCTGTTGGTGTACTCGAGGCATTGGTAGCTACCGAGTTCTTCCGGAGTTTGCGGAATGGGTTGACCCGCAAAGTAACCTGGGCTCGCAACAACGGCATGGCGGCTGCTGGTGAGCGGTCGCGCTGCGAGGTTCGAATCGGCAAGCGTAGCGATTCGGATGGCGAGATCGAAGCCGTCCTCAATGAGATCCACCTGGCGGTCCGAGAGATCGAGATCGAGCTTTACCTCGGGGTTCGCGCGGGAAAAGGCCCGGATGACCGGGCTCAAATGCATCAAACCGAAGGTCAGTGGTGCGGCCACGCGCACTCGCCCGCTCAGTCGACCGCGAGCGCTCTGGGCTTCGGATTCAGCCTCCTCCACGTCGGCGAGAATGGCCTCCGCACGCTCGAGGAATTCGCCACCGGCGCTGGTCAACGTCAATCGCCGCGTAGTGCGGGTAAGGAGTTGCACCCCGAGGCGTTTTTCCAGATCCCTGAGCCGCTTACTGACGGCGGATTTGGCGATGGACTGTTGTGCCGCCGCCGCTGTGATGGAGCCCGACCGCACCACCCGTATGAAGGTGGCCATCTCGACGAATCGATCCATCTCATGACACTCCTTTGCGTATTGTTCTAAATATTAGAACAATTAGTTCTCGAAGTGTCAGTTTTTAACTGAGAAAGAGAACGACATACTGGATCCACAGTTTGAAAATCAAGCACCCCGAGGAGACCCCCATGACTAACCCGAACATCAAGATCTTGCGTATCGATTCGAGCGCCCGCGGAGACGGCTCCGAGACCCGCGCCTTGAATGACGCGTTCATCAGCCGCATCGGGGCGACTGCCGACACCACGGTGATCCATCGGGATCTAGCCGCGGACCTGCCGAACTTCGTGAACGAGACCTGGATCGGCGCCGCCTTTAACGATCCCAATGCCCGCTCTGACACGCAAGTGGCCGAGCTTGCCGCTTCCGACGTCCTAGTCGCGGAGCTCGAGGCCGCGGACGTGATCGTGATTGGCGCGCCGATCTACAACTTCTCCATTCCCGCGGTGTTGAAGGCCTGGATCGATATGGTGGCCCGCGCAAGGGTGACGTTCCTCCACACTG
>SMWK01000104.1 GCA_004356895.1 Gammaproteobacteria bacterium | reverse complement strand
CTGAAGCGAAGACCCGTCGAGGAGTTCGCCATGTTGGAACGCTGGGGCGGTGCGCCGCTCAGTTAGTTTTGCTAGGCCAGGTCTGCTGCTCCCGCAGCCTTAGCCCGTTCCAGGCGCGTCGCTTCATCGTCGGGTAGGAATTTCAGCGCGGCGATGATGAAAACGCTAGCGATTAAGAACATGGTCAACGAATAGACCATGGCCTGACGCAAGGCTTCTCCAGAATTGCCAGTGACAACGCTAATGCCGTCACTGACGTAGCCAATCAGGTATGGGCCCAGCGCCAGACCGATGAAGGTGATCATCATGATGTAAAACGCGGACGCAATGGCTCGCATGCGTGGCATGAGTAGATCATTGACTGTGCTGGCCCCGGGTCCCGTCCACATGGGTGCAAACATGCTGAAAAAGAAGCTGGCGACATATGCCGTGATTGTGCTGTCTGTCGTTAAAAACACATACACGAATGGCGTTGAGAGAATTGGTACTGCAGCGATGACGATGAGCCGCCCATTGGCGTATCGTCTTCTCAACAGATCGGATACAACACCGCCCAGCGTCACCCCGATCCAACCACCCAATGCCGCGCCTAGACCTAAAAACGTACCTACTTCAGAGGCGCTCGCGCCGTGCACCCTGATCATGAATGGTTCGCCCCAGAAGCCGACGCCATAGGCTATGAACGCGATGAAGGGCATCCCCCAACAGAGGCAGATCATGGTTTTGCACTTGAAGATCATGCTGTATGTGGGGTAATCGGTGAGACGGATGTTCTGTACCCAGGATGCAGCCGCATACACCCCAACTGCCAAAGCCACCCACTGGGCGATGTTGCCCGTGACTTCGATCAGATAAAAAGCCAGCGCAGAAATCAGCCCAAGAAAAACAAGATTCCAAACCAGTACTTTGATACCGCCAACTCGCAACAGACTGAACACGGTTAAGGGCGGGAGCACTGACATCAGCTCTTCCAAGGCGGCTTTGAATGGATGTGGATGAACGGTTGAGGTTAAGCCTTCACTCTGGCCGCGGGTCGGCTCCTTCAGGCTTCGCACCCAGAAAGCCATGAGTAGACCCGGAATGCCGACCACGAAAAATGCTGCCTGCCACGCCTTGATGCCAAACGGCGCAGTCGTAATGTCCGGATAGGCGCCATTCCACGAATCGACGATCATGCCGCCGAGGAAGGTACCAATCCCGGCGCCGATATAAATTCCACTGGAGTAAACGGCGAGCGCCGTAGCCCTGACCTTGGGTGAAAAATAGTCTGACAACATGGAGAAGGCAGCAGGGGTTGCACTCGCTTCACCAACCCCTACACCGAAACGAAACACCGCAAGCGTCGTGAAGTTGCTCGCCGTGCCCGACAGGGCTGTCATGAAGCTCCAGAAAAACAACCCGGCAGAGATCAGGCTTTTACGGATCCAGACATCTGCCAGCCGCCCTAGAGGGATGCCGAATACCGCGTAAAAAACGGCAAATGCCGTACCGTACAGAAATCCGATTTGAGCATCGGTAATACCGATGTCGGCTTTGATTTCTTCGGCGAGGATGGAAAGAATTTGTCGATCAATGAAATTAAATACATAAACAATGACCAGCACGAACAAAACGTATTTAGCGTATCTGCCGCCGATCTCCTCGGACTCTGCCTTGTCTAAGACTGTATCTGACACAGGTTCCCCCCAAATATCGCTTTTCTTGTTCTGGGTTTCAGCCTAGCAGGTTACCTGAGCCCGGCCTATCCACTTGAAAATCTGGACCAAATCCCAGTCTAATGGGTGTTTTCCGCCGCCATTTTTATTAGACGAAATTAAGGAACTTCGGGCATGGCCGATTTGACGACACAAGAAGTAGATCTGGGGTTCGATCCGGATGCGTTACGCGCGAAGTATCGAACGGAACGAGACAAGCGCCTGCGCGATGACGGCAACGAACAATACCTCCAGGTTACCGGCAAATTCGCTCATTTTGTCGGTGATCCCTACGTCGAGCCGGGGTTCAGTCGAGAACCGCTGACGGACGAGGTGGACGTGGTTGTCATTGGTGGGGGTTTCGGTGGGTTGTTGGCCGCCGCGAGACTTCGTGAAGCGGGGGTGACCGATCTCCGTATCATCGAGAAAGGGGGCGACTTTGGCGGCACCTGGTATTGGAATCGTTATCCGGGTGCGCAGTGTGATATCGAGTCCTACATTTACCTGCCGCTGCTCGAAGAACTCGACTACGTGCCTCAGGAAAAATACAGCTTCGCGCCGGAAATTCTCGCCCACAGCCGTGCCATTGGCGAAAAATATGATCTCTATGCGAATGCATGTTTTCAAACCGAAGTTACCGAGCTGCGTTGGGATGAAGAGGCGCTGCGGTGGGAAATTTCCACCAATCGCGGAGATCGAATGAAGGCACGTTATGTGTGTATGTCAAACGGTCCGCTGAACCGTCCCAAGCTACCAGGCATTGAAGGTATCGAATCGTTCGAGGGGCACACATTCCATACCAGCCGTTGGGACTACGCATATACCGGGGGGGATTCCAACGGCAACTTGACTGGCCTTGAAGGCAAACGTGTAGGCATCATCGGTACGGGTGCTACTGCCGTGCAGTGTGTACCGCATCTGGCCGAAAGCGCCGAACAGCTATACGTATTTCAGCGCACGCCTTCTTCCATCGATGTGCGTGGCAACAAACCCACCGATCCCGGTTGGGTGAAGGCGCTGGAGTCAGGTTGGCAGGAACACCGCATGCGGAACTTCAACACGTTGGTTTCGGGCGGTGTAACGGATGAGGATCTGGTGAATGACGGCTGGACCGACATCATCGGTAATCTCATCGCTATCTCCAGGTCTCGTAAGAGTGAAAACCTCACCATGGAAGAGATGGGCGCCAGGATGGAGCTCGCAGATTTTCAGAAGATGGAACAGATCCGTTCGCGCGTGGACGAACTTGTCGAAGATTCTGCCACCGCGGAAGCGCTGAAACCCTACTACCGGCAATTCTGCAAGCGCCCTTGTTTTCATGACGACTACCTACCTTCCTTTAACCGACCCAACGTCAAGCTGGTGGACACACAAGGTCGGGGTGTCGAGCGTATCACCGAGAAAGGGGTTGTGGTCGATGGCCATGAGTACGAAATCGATTGTCTCATCCTTGCCACCGGCTTTGAGGTGGGTACATCGTATAACCGCCGTGCCGGTTACGAGATCATCGGCCGGAAAAGGCAGACGTTGTCGGAGAAGTGGGCAAACGGAATGCGAACGTTCCACGGTTTTCAAACAAACGGCTTCCCGAATTGTTACTTCATGGGTGTGACCCAAGGTGGCTTTACCGCCAACTTTCCACATCTATTGAATGAACAGAGCGTCCACATCGCCTACATGATCAGCCACGGCACGAACAACAACGTGCACTGTATGGAAGCGACCAAGGAAGCAGAAGACGAGTGGGTTGATACCATCAAGCAGATGGCCATCTTCAGCAAAAATTTTCTGGAAAATTGCACACCAGGGTATTACAACAACGAAGGCAAACCCGGGCAGGGCAACTCGCTGATAGGCGGCCAGTACGGTGGCGGCCCTGTTGCGTTTTTCAAGATTCTTCAGGACTGGCGTGAAGAAGGCAGCCTTCAGGGGCTCACCTTTTCGTAAGCCGCTGCGGGTATTCTGCTCCTTGTGCGTTTTACGGGCGAACATATAAATCAATGGAGAGAGGACGGGTTTGTCCTCATTCCAGATTTTTTCGAGAAGGATGAAATCTCTCCCATCCTCCGCGATTTCGACACGCTTTATAGAGATCGTGGTAGAGGCGATGGCACCGTTCTCAACGTCAAGAAAGAAGGTGTCATTGGCGCCAGCCATGCAAAGCAGTTCTTGAACTTCGACGCTTTGCCGTACAAAGCGTCGAGCGCAATTAATCTGATTTCTTTACACCCGGCACTCATCAATTTTGCTCGAGGATTGTTGGGGGCCGACAAAGTTCATCTATACCAATCCCACACGTGGGCTAAATACACCGGTGAAGCTGACTACGAGCAAGCTTTTCACTGCGACTTCGGCAACCACACGCTGACGGTACCCGCAGATGAAGTGGCATTGCGAACCGTAGACTTCGTCATTTACCTGACTGACGTCACCGAAGAACATGGGGCACTGCACTATGTGACGAAACCGGATAGTGACGAAATACTTGGTCCGGGTGCTCTGGCCGTCCCGCCTGAGTTGCAGCAAGCGATGAAAGAAAGGGAACGCTCTGCGGCTTCCCCGGCCGGAACCCTGTTGGCGCATGGCATCGACACCTTTCATCGCGGTACCAATCTGACGGCAATTCATGGTCATCGCTTCACCATGACCGTTGGTTACAAAACTGCTGGTAATGACATGATTGGCTTTCATACCTGGCAGATGGCCGCAGACCGTCCCTGGCATCTTATTTTCAACAATGCCAACGCTGATCAACTTGCCTGCTTAGGCGTGCCTCTTCCCGGGGAGCGGTTTTGGACTGAACGCACGTTGCGACTCACGCAGACGCGTTGGCCGGATTGGAATATGAAGGAATATTTCGAAGCTGGCCAGACTAGAGGCTTGTCCTGAAACGCCTGCACGTCGTCGATGGTACGTACGAACTCTTTCGTGCTCACTATTCGAAGCGACCGAGTAAGTTTGCACCCGATGGACAAGACGTGAAAGGTACAGCTGGTGTCATGAGTTCCATGTTAGGGCTGATTGCCGACCGGACAGAACAAGTGACCCATATAGCGGTTGCTTTTGACAATCCGATCGAGTCGTTTCGCAACGCAATGTTTGACGGTTATAAAACCGGGGAGGGTATGGAAGAGGCGCTTGTCGCTCAGATGGATCTGGTAGAGGAAGCCGTGCGTGCTCTTGGTATCATCGTCTGGTCGATGGATGAATTCGAGGCGGACGATGCGCTCGCAACCGCGGCGTTTCTGTTCAGGGAAGACGTAGATCAAATACGCATCATGTCCCCTGATAAGGATTTTGGTCAGTGTGTTATCGGGACTCGGGTAGTCCAGGTCGACCGAATGCGCCAACGTATTATCGACGCAGACGGCGTTCGGGAGCGTAACGGCGTTTGCCCTGCCAACATTCCGGATTGGCTGGCGCTGGTGGGTGACGCAGCGGACGGTATTCCAGGCGTACCTGGCTTTGGTGCAAAAACCGCGGCCAAGTTACTCAATCAGTATGGGTCGGTGGAGGAAATTCCAGACGATGCCGATCTCTGGGAAGTGAAGGTGCGCGGAGCCCCCCGCTTGGCAGGAACGCTCGCAGGTCTCCGAGAGGAAGTTAGTTTGTATAAAGAACTGGCGACTCTACGCGAAGATGTGCCCATCAACG
>SMWK01000103.1 GCA_004356895.1 Gammaproteobacteria bacterium | reverse complement strand
CCCGTTTATCAGACTATCGGCCAGTTTCTGACCGGGAAAAGCGGTTTCTTAGCCGGTGCCGCGGTCATCTTGAAAAGCCAACAGCAAGAATTCGACTTGCCTTTACATAGTGATTCCCATGGTGTCCCACCGCCATGGCCGAGTTTTGCCACATACGCTAATCTTTCGTGGTTACTGACGGATTATCTAAGCGCAGAGGACGGTCCCACGGTGCTTGTGCCTGGCAGCCAGCGTGGCCGAATGCCACGGGGCAACGAGTCGCAGGCTCACGTTCAAGATCACGATTACATCAAACCCATTCCCTTAAACGGTCCTGCAGGATCTCTGGCGGTCTGGAACGGTGCAATGTGGCACGGATCAGTGAGACGGACGACGCCGGGCGTGCGCATCACGTTGGTCAACGTCTGGCAACGTGTGTACATGCGTCCCATTGAGCGCGTGAAAGAAATTTCGCCTGAACAACTTAGAAGTTGGCCGGACCTGCCGAAGCTCTTAGGGTACGAACGGATCTATCCGTATCAAGATGAGATCGTCAACCCGGAATGGATCGAACCGACCATCCAGGCCGGACGCGACCAATACGCATAGGAGCCCACTCTTGGATATTCCCGCACTGAACAATGTGCCAGACGCCGATGCCATCCGTCTCGAAGCCCGGCGCCTTGGTCTGGAAAAACACCTGCTCGAGTTACACACCTATGGGGTGACTGTGATTCCACCTGAAACGGTCGGTAGCCCGGATCTCATCGAACGAATGCGCGACGGCATCCTGCGAGTGCTGGCCGATCGTCACGATCTCGAAGTGCCGGACGATTGGCGAACCCACTCGACACCCTGGGGCGGACCCAAAATCTGGTGCTGGTTGTTTGAGGACGAAGCGTTAATCGAAGCGGCACTTCATCCGGTGGCATTGTGTATTGCGCGGTTCATGTGTGGTCGCAGCGCCATTTTACAGGGAACGCCCGCGATCATCAAAACTCAAGGTACGGCTTCGCGCACGAATGAAGAAGGGTACATGCGATTGCATACAGACACCCATGGTGTGCCATCACCACTACCCGAGTGGGCGCAATTAGTGAACATTTCCTGGTTACTCACCGACTACAACGGCCCCGAAGACGGACCCACCGTACTGGTTCCGGGAAGCCAGCGGTTTGGTCGGATGCCTCGAGGAGCCGAGGGAGACTGGTGGGTCGAAGGCGCGCCTATTGAACCCATCCCACTCACCGGCAAAGCTGGCTCGTTGGCTGTCTGGCACGGCAGTCTCTGGCACGGCTCCCGGCCCAGAACGGCCGAGGGGATGCGGATTACCCTTCCCTACATTTATGGCCGCAGTTACATGCAACCCATCCACTCGTGGACCAAAGCACTGGAAGAAAACGACAACGCCAAGTGGGTCGAAAAATATCCGGAGTTGCAGACGGTACTGGGATTATGGCACCCCTATCCAACGGATCGAGATGGACCGGAAGCGCCTCAAGAACAAGACGGCACCAGACACATGATCGGCGTGGGTGACAACATCTATGCTTGATTCATGAGCGAGTCAGCAATTCGGGGTAAGGTCTCCCTCAAAACCAAGTTAGCCTTTTCTGCCGGTGCGCTGGAAGAGGCCATGATTGCCGCCGCCACTATTGCCACTATGTTGTTTTACAACCAGGTATTGGGGGTGCGCCCGCTCCTGTGTGGTTATGTGTTTCTGACCGCCAGCATCTTCGACGCTGTCACCGACCCGCTGGTTGGCTGGTGGTCTGACCATTTCAAATCTCGCTGGGGGCGACGCCATCCCTTCATGTTGTTCTCGGTACTCCCCCTGACGGTGGGCTTTTATCTGATGTACGCACCCCCCAGCGACCTGACGGAAATACAGTATTTCTGGTGGTTTATGGGGACCATGATTTTGTTGCGCATCGGCAAAACCTTTTATGGCATTCCACACGACGCACTGGGTGCCGAACTCACCGACGACTACCACGAACGTACATCCATTTTTGGCTTCAATGCGGTGGCAGGCATGTTCGCCGGCGCACTGCTGGGTGCAGCAATCCTGATTGTCATCTTTCCAACAACCGGTGAGTACGAAAATGGTCTGTTGAACCCAGAGCGTTATCCGCTGCTGGCATCCGTGGGCGCGGTATGGATCTGCCTGACTCTCCTCATCTGCGTTTTGGGAACCAGAGACCAGATCCCACATTTACATCCAGTCGATCATAAGAAAGTTGATGCGAGAGAATACCTCCAGGAACTATGGGCGCTGATCAGGAACCCATCATACGTGTCTCTGTGCGCAGCCTGGTGAGTAATGTTGGTCTCAGGAGGCATACTCGCAGTAGTTAGTACTTATACCTTCATCTATTGTTTCGAACTCTCCACAGAAGAGCTCGCGATACAGCGATTCGTTTTATTGCCGGGCATTTTCATTGCTCTTCCATTAGCCGCCTGGTTGACGCGCAAGCTGGATAAGAAATTAACGATCATATACACCTGCATCGTGTGCGCCACCCTGGTGGCGTTACCTTACTCGCTTCGGCTGATCGGTTGGTTCCCGGACAACGATTCAGGATGGATGTTGTGGATGTTGTTCGGAAGCCTGTTTCTCGGTTTTCTGGCGCTGCCGGTGGTTCCCATTGTCATCGATTCTCAACTGGCCGATATTGCCGACGACCACGAGCACCGCACCGGCAGAAGGTCTGAAGGGGTGATCTTCTCCATCCGCACGTTTGCCCTGAAGGCCACAGCAGGTTTTGGCGGACTGGTTGGTGCTTTTGGCCTCGAATACATAAATTTCCCAGAGAATGCGTCGGCCGCAACTTTGACACCGGAAACCATCAACGGTCTTCTGTTCATGAGCGGCCCTTTGTATTGGATCATCGTATTCACCGGCATGTTGTTCATGGGTATGTACCAGCTCAATGAGAAACGCCACAAGGAAATTATGACTGAACTGCGTATACGGCGCGCCGCCAGAGACAGTGGTGAATCTCTCAACCCGGCTGGGTAGAGCTAGTTGACGTAAAAGATGGATTGACCGATGACAAAAGAAAACAAAGTAGCATTTGGGAGCCCGGCGTGGATAGAAATTGCGCGGGGTGTACTTGAAGATCTGGTAAGCGAACACGGCAAGGAAGGTCAGGCCTTCAGCATCTGTGAATCTTTTGCAGAGGCTCCGTCAGAAATTGCCGATGATGATGGTTTTGCTGCCTGGCATTTCTACATTGATGGTAAGTCCGTTCGAGTTGGGCAAGGTCGCGTAGACGATACCGACGCGCAGATCCAAGCGACCTGGGAACTGGTCCTGCCCGTCGCACGACTCGTTTACACCCCGGAACTTTTGGCCGATTGGGCAAAAAACCCACCAGAACGTCCCAAGGATTCGAACGCTTCCCAAACCGGGGACATGACAAAAATGCCACCCTACCTTCTCGAGCTCCACAACCACATGGCAAAAGTCACCGAATAGTCAACTGATGGCTGATACCGAAGCTTCCCCACCTGCTTCCAAAAACAGCGCCTTTAAAAGTTCACCCACTCGATTATTAAACCGAGACTTCCTGCTGCTCTGGCAGGGTCAGACCGTCAGCGCAGTCGGGACATCGTTATTCCAGATCGCGATTTTATATTGGCTGATGGAGACAACCGGGTCTGCCACCATCATGGGCCTGGTATCCATGTTAGGCGCACTCCCCGGGGTGATTCTCGGACCTTTCGGTGGTGCAATCGCCGACCGCTTTTCGCGCAAGAAACTCATCGTCCTTGGCGACGCAATTCTTGGTCTTTCGATGTTGAGCCTGGCGGTGCCGTTTTTTCTGATCGAAGGCGCTATCCAACTCAAGATCGTGTGGATTATCGCTGTGAGTATGTTGGTGGGTATCGTTGGTGCCTTTTTTCGACCAGCCGTCACTGCCTCTATCCCAAGCCTCGTACCCTTCGGCCGACTGAATGCCGCTAACTCAATGAATGCCTTTTCCATGTCGTCGAGTATGGCTCTCGGACAAGCCGCGGGCGGCGTACTCTATCGAATCCTTGGCGCACCCATGTTGATTTTCATCAACGGCATCAGCTACCTGTTGTCCGCCTTATCAGAAGTATTCATCCGGATTCCTCAACAACAACCCGAAGCGATCAAATCTTCGCGAGAGTTAGGTCGTGCTTTCATCGAAGACATCCGGGTTGGCCTCAAATACGTCTGGAACAAGGTGGGCTTACGCAACATGATGGCCGCTTTTGCGTTGCTGAACTTTGTCATGGCACCCCTCGGGGTGCTGTTGCCTATCCTGTTGGACAAGTGGCTGCTCCTGCCACCGGATTGGTTCGGTTATCTCATGGCAGCCATGGGGGTGGGTAGCCTCTTCGGGATGATGTTTGCCGGGATGGTTCGAATCGACGGTGTCGGTCGATTCGTTTGCATTTTGTCGGCTCTCTACGCCATGTCTCTGGCAAATCTGGTATTTGGTTTCGCCACGAATCCCTTTTTACTCATCGCAGCAAACATGATGTCGGGCTTCTTCATGGGCATCCTGATCGTATCGTTCACCACGCTGATGCAGGCCACCACCCCGGATGAGCTGAGAGGACGAGTATCCAGCGTGATGATGACGGTCATGATGGGTACCGTCCCACTTGCGAGGGGGTTGGCGGGCGTCCTGGCCGACCTGGTCGACCAGAACATCCCCCTGCTGTTTATCAGCGCCGGAACCATTTCCGGCACGCTCGTGACGGTAATAGCATTCAACAAGCCTTTCAGAGAATTTCTGGCGACACGACTGTTCACCACTGACCAGCAGCCCGGGTGTTAGCCAAACCCGGTGATTTGCTAACCAATTCCGCGGCTGGTCAGTCTGCTAACACATTACCCCTGGCGCGGCGCTCTGCGAGAGATGAATCGGCGGTCGGATCGCTGCCGACCAGGACAAGTGTTTTACCGAACGTACCACCGGTAAGCATTGCCGAAAACGCCTCAGGGGCCGTCTCCAACCCGTCCGCAACATCCTCGCGATATTTCACCAGACCATCGTGTATCCAGCCACCCATTTCAGACAGGAATTCCGCCTGATGGGACGCCACGTAGTTGCCAACGAACAAACCGTGCACCTGGGTGTTGCTGCGCTCAAAAAACGGTGCACCGGTTTCTCGCCAGACCTTACCGGCATCGTTGCCATCCGTATTACCGTACTGCGATATCATCCCACAGAGTGTGATTCGTGAATTTTGATTCAGGAGCGGAAGAACACCCTGATACGTCTTGCCACCCACGTTTTCATAATAGATGTCGACCCCATCAGGGCAGGCGATTCGAAGATCGTCCGCGTACGAGTCGGACAGGTGTGACACACAAGCATCAAATCCCAGTTCGTTCACGACATAGTCACACTTCGCCTGTATCCCGGCTACACCGACTACACGACAGCCTTTGATCTTCGCAATCTGGCCCGCCGCCTGACCAACACCACCGGATGCCGCCGAAACGACCACAGTCTCCCCGGATTGAGGAGCACACTGTACATAGAGACCGCTGTATGCGGTGAGACCAAGCATTCCAAGAATTCCGATGGCGGTCGAGATCGGGGCAATAGCAGGGTCAATTTTTCGCGGAAACATGTAGCCAAACACATCGACACCGTCACCCACCAGACCATGAGTCTGCCAGCCATTGGTGTTGAAGATGAAATCTCCCGGTTGATATTCATCACTATGGCTTTCCAACACCTCCGACACCGTTCTGCCGTGGCAGATGTCGCCCACAGCTTCTATACCTAAGCGACGACGACCCCACTGATATGGATCCAGCGACAGGTAAACGGTGCGGGTCAATGCCTGCCCCGGACCGGGAGATGGGACAGGGCATTCTAGCCACGCGAAATCACCGTCGGTTGGCCAACCGGCTGATGGCGTGCGGGCGAGGGTCCACGCGTGGTTCTTATCGGTCACGAGCGTCGCATCTCAAGCCCTCAGATCACCGCTTCGATGAGTGAAGGTCCCGGCTGACCAAGCGACGTCGCCAACGCATCGTTAAACTCTTCCGCGGTCGTTGCGCGCCACGCTTGCACCCCCATACCCTCGGCCAGCGAAACCCAATTGAGCTCCGGGTTGGAGAGATCCAACATGCTCATCGCTTTTGGCCCGGGGTTGTGAGCACCAACTCGTCCGAACTCGAGCTGCAGAATCGCATACTTGCGATTTGCGAAGATGATTGTCGTGACATCGAGCTTTTCGCGCGCCTGCGTCCAAAGTGCCTGCAGGGTATACATGCCACCGCCGTCGGCTTGCAGACAAACCACGCGGCGATCGGGACAAGCGACTGCCGCACCCGTCGCAGTTGGCATACCAAACCCGATGGATCCACCACTTAAGATCAACCAGTCGTGTGGTGGCGCCCCCTTAGTCGCGTACGTCGACCCACCACCCGACGTTCCACCTTCGTCGACGACAATGGCGTTTTCAGGTAAGAAGTGACCCACGGCCGCGCCAATCGAACGTGAGTCCAACGCACCCTTCGGCAACGGTGGCCGTTCGAGTGCCATGAGGTTGGCTGCCACGGTTGTTATTCCTACGGCCTGTGCCAGCGCGTCCAGTGCACCATCGATATCACCATTGTGCTTCACCAGTGTGTGTAACTCGCAACCTTCTGGCGTCAGCCAGTTCGGTTTATCCGGATAGGCAAAAAAAGTTACCGGCGGTTGTGTGCCAATCAGGACGAGGTGTTCGGTGCCTTCGAGAACCTCAGCCGCCTGTTCGCCGAAATAAGGTAGGCGAGCTACATCCACGCGACCGGCACCACGCTGCAGGCGCGGAATGAACGTGTCCATAATGAGCCGCGAACCGGTGGCGGTCGCAATTCTGTCGAGCAGTTCGGTACGCTGTGCAGTCAGCGTTCCGTTGATCAGCATGACACTTGGTTTTCCGCTCTTCAGGGCTTTTGCGACAGCGTCTACCTGATTCCCGTCAACCGCTTCCGGTTGTATTGCATCGAGTCGCGTTGCGGACGCGGTGGTGCGATTCCAGGCAGTGTCGGCCGGTAAGATCAACGTGGCGACCTGTCCGGGCGGTGAGAGGGCTGCTTGAACCGCTTCTGCTCCGTCAGCCGCAACGTCATCGGCCGACTGCGACACTTTGACCCAACCGGAGACGGGACGCGCAATACCTTCGACATCGGACGAAAGTGGCGCATCGTACTTCTTGTGATAGGTCGCATGATCACCAACGACATTAACGACCGGTGTGCGTGCCTTCTTGGCGTTGTGCAGATTTGCCAGCCCATTGCCGAGCCCCGGACCCAGATGCAACAATGTAGCCGCCGGCGTGCCTTTCATCCGTCCGTAGCCGTCCGCCGCACCCGTGACCACGCCCTCAAACAAGCCGAGTACGCAGCGCATTTCCGGATTGGTATCGAGGGCCGCGACAAAGTGCATCTCGGACGTCCCAGGGTTGGCAAAACACACATCAACGCCCGCATCCACAAACGTCTGCACAAGGGATTCAGCGCCGCTTCTATCTTTGTTGTTGTCAATGTCCTCTGTTGTCATTCGTTCGTCTCTTTTTACATCGCTTCCATCTTATCCTGATCGGTTGTCCACTGTCGGCATGGGTGAGAAAATCATCGGGCGAGTTGCAAACAAACAACACAAATGCACGGATAGAAATTTTCCATGACCGAGACGAGTGACTCTGATTTAGCCGAGGACTTTTCCGAGTACGTGCGACGCGTGGAATCGCTTGCGGAGCCAGAAAAGCTGACCAAAGGCCTCGAACTTTCGGCCGAGCAGACCCTGTTGCGAGATACAGCAGTCGCAGACGTCGCAGCGAACGGCTACACCATTGTCGAAGGGTTCCTGGAACCGGATCGGTTGGATCACATCCGTCGTGATCTGGAGCCCATCTTTCGCATGACTGGTAAACGCGATACCCACGGAAAGGGCCGTCACTCCGGCATCCAGGCCGTTCACGTGCACAACCTCTTCGCCAAAACCCGTGCAGCGGATGAGATTGCGATCGATCCGATGCTGCTCATGATCATAGAAGGCGTGCTCGGGCCGCAATTCCAGATGTCTGTGGCGACGGCGATGTGCCCCGAACCGGGAATTGATCCCCAGCACCTGCACCAGGACGACGGACACTATCCATTGCCGCGGCCCCATATGCCGCTCATCGCCAACACGCTGATTGCGCTCGATGACTTTACTCGTGAAAACGGTGCAACAATGGTCGTTCCGGGCAGTCACAAGTGGACCCGTGCCGTCGAGTTGGACGTGCAGGTGGTTTATGCCGAGAT
>SMWK01000102.1 GCA_004356895.1 Gammaproteobacteria bacterium | reverse complement strand
GATTCGTGAAAAGCCGCATGGTTCCGGAACGAGACCAGGTACTTCAACAGACTTTCTTTTTTGATCGGCCGTCCGACATATTGCACCATCAGCGACGCCCAATCGGGTTGGCCTGTGACTGGACACAGACTGCGAAACAAGTGGCTGAATAGTGTTTCACTAACCATGCGCTCATCGCCGTCTTCCAGTCTGAGTAGCGCAGGTTCCCGTTCGTAATGAGTAATCTCAACGTTGAGCCCATCAAGACAGATACCAGGAAACTGGTTGTTGTCCGTCAACAACTGACCGTTTTCGATAAGCTCCACCATGATCGGTGCCCGGAAAGCTATCGTAAGGTCTGAGTCGAGCGTACTCAACACATCTACTTTGTTGCTGAACTTCGTCTGCGCAAAAGAGTTGAGATACAACTTCAGGGATTTACTTTCCACCAGACAAGGGGACGTACACCTTACTTTGATTCGCAAACCCGCTATCTGCGGCTTGCCTCGAGCGTTGAGCCACGACAGCTCGTAACAGGTCCAAATATCCTCACCGCCGAAGGGAAGCGTTTCTGGCAGGTCAAAAGTATCGCGCCCGTTAGAGCGTTCAATCGCCCACAGCAGGGACGGTGTATAAGTATCAGGGTTCCGGATTGTCTTGCCTAAAGGTAGTCGCGTGGAATTCATAAAGTTGTCTCTACCACGAACAAATCAAAGTTCGTCGGGTGGCGGTCCCAAGCCATCTACGGTAATCCATCATTGTATATAAGTAAGCAAGCCATCGGTTGCGGTCAACGATACACGGCCGGTTCAGGAGTTTAACCGGTCATTAAGTCAGCTAAGTTGACACCACTTGCGATCGAGCTCCCCGCCAGGGTGAATTCCTCTACTTCAGATTACTGTCGAGGGCTTTCTTCAGTACTTCAACAGCCTGGGTTGCACGACCGGTTTCGTTGAGCGCGTCCGCCAGCATGATCGCCGCGGCATTTCGGACCGTGGGGCTTTTGCTGCGTTCCACAACGTCGGTCAATACGGCGATAGATTCTGCTCGATCGCCTCGGTTTTTGTAGATTTCCCCGATCTTCTGCAGCTGCAATATGGCGGCTTTGTCGGGATCGCTGGCGACGTTATGTACGGCCTCTATCAGGCCGTAGTAGCCCTGCATGACACTAATGAAACGCTCCATTTTCCCAAGATCATCCATCTCGGCCGCGTGTACAGGTCCAGCCGCGAGCGTTACGACAACCAATGCAACCAACCTTGTTTTGCCACGTAATGTCATTAGATCGTCTCCTTTGTCGGTGAGAGGGTAATCTGCCGCAGTTGCGGAATGAAGAACTCCACAGCGGATGGTGTGGATAGGCCAGTCATAGACGGCATGGCCGGTCCGACCGGCATCGTCAGCTCAGTCAACGATAGTTCTGTAACTGGCACTGCTTGCGGAGACTGTTCCATCAGCTTTGGTAGCATCACAACACCCAGCACGATCATTGCGGCGAGCGACCACGCAGTGAGCGAGATCCTTGGGCTACCTCGAGTGTGGCGGATTTCAAACCGGCCTACAGCTTCCAGCATCGCCGTGCGAGGAGCGCGAACTGATCGGTATTCTTTCTTCAACTCTTCTATGCTCATGTCACGTCCCCATCCATTTGAGTAAACATGTTGCGTAACCCATTCACCGCTTTGTTAAGATGCGCCTTCACGGTTCCGCTACGACATCCCATAATCTTGGCGGTCTCCGCGATTGAGAGTTCCTCAAAGATGCGCAGCATCACGACGTCGCGCTGTCGTTCTGGCAAGCGCTTCAGCGCATCATGCAACTTCGCTAACTGTCGTGGTCTATCCTGTGCAGCTGCGAAATCCGGTTCGATGCTCTGGTCCGAACCGAAATCCTCCGCAAGTGGATGGGTTGCATGCCGCCTATTCTCTTCCCTGCATACGTTGCGCAACACGCGCAACAACCAGGTGTGAGGTTGTGCGCGGAAACGGAACTGGCCAAGGCCCGTATAGCTACGCAAAAACGTCTCCTGCAACACATCGTCTGCCCGACTCTGATCTTTCAGCCACAACATCGCTAACCGGTACACCCGATCTTGATGGCGGGCGACGAAAATCGAAAAAGCGGACTCATCACCTGCTTGAAATGCACGTACAAGCTGCTCATCTGATCGCTCATGCATATTCATGGATCTCTCAAGGCATAGTGCAGCGACTTCGAAAAAGGTTTACCTTGCCCAGCAGAATCTTTTCTGACCTTAAATATCTCAATTAATGTTCGAGCAATTTCAATCACTTGCAACGGCTTTCTCACAATATGCTTGGGGTCCATGGTTATTGGTTCTGTTGCTCGGTGGTGGGTTGTTTTTCCTGTTCTACAGTGGCTTCGCGCCGTTTCGTTATTTGCCCCACGCCGGGGCGCTCCTCATGGGCCGTTACGATTCCAGTGACGATCCCGGTGAGATCAGCCATTTCCAAGCACTCTCCTCAGCGCTGGCTGGTACCGTGGGCATGGGCAACATCGGGGGTGTTGCGCTCGCCATCACGGTAGGCGGACCCGGTGCGATCTTCTGGATGTGGATGACTGCAATCGTTGGCATCGCCACCAAGTTTTTCACCTGTTCACTTGCGGTTATGTACCGCGGACGCGACAGCAGCGGAGATCTACAGGGCGGGCCAATGTATGTCATCCGCGCAGCACTATCACCAAAACTCCGGTTCCTCGCCTATATGTTCGCAAGTTTCGGCCTCATCGGTTGCCTTCCGGCATTTCAGGCTAATCAGCTCGTCCAGGCCCTTCGGGAAGTGGTCTTCGTCGAACTCGGCATCCTGGAAGCGGGTGTTGCACACCCGACCTTCAACATAGTAGCGGGGTGCATAATTGCCGTCATTGCAGCAACAGTGATATTCGGCGGTTTACAACGCATCGCAAGAGTGGCCAGCCGCGTCGTTCCTTTCATGGCCGTGCTCTACCTTGGTACTGCACTCGTCGCGGTGCTGACGAACATCACCGAGTTACCCGCAGTAATCGCTCTCATCGTTACGGATGCCTTCACGGGTGACGCGGTTGCGGGAGGTGCACTACTTACCGTCATCCTTTACGGTGTGCAGCGTGGTGCCTATTCCAACGAAGCAGGCATCGGTACGGAATCCATGGCACACGGAGCCGCGCGCACCAAGGAGCCCATTCGAGAAGGTCTCGTCGCCATGCTGGGTCCTGCCATCGATACGCTGCTCATATGCTCCGCAACGGCGTTCATGATTCTACTCTCTGGTGTGTGGCAATCGAGTGGAGAAAGCGGCGTCACCCTGACGGCAAGCGCATTTCAAGCGCTGCTCGGAACGCCCGGGCTCGTGATCTTGTTTGTGTGTGTGCTGTGTTTCGCCAGCACGACGATCTTCACTTATTCTTTCTATGGTACTCAGTGCGCAAGTTTCCTGTTTGGAGCGCATCGCAAGCAACATTACCGATGGGTTTATATCGGCTTCATTGTCGTCGCGAGCGTGGTAACCCTCGAGACAGCAATAGGCATCATCGACGGTGCCTTTGCGCTGATGGCTATTCCGACCATGATCTCGACGCTGTTGCTCGCGCCCAAGGTCAAAGAGGCGGCAAAACGCTATTTCGCGGGGATCGACGACCCTTCCTCAACGCGTTGATCCCACGAATCGGTGGCTTGGACAGGATTTAGCGCAGTGCCTGGCGCAGACTAACCGATATTTCAAGTGTGCAAGCCCCTTGCAGCCAGCCGATTGCCTTCCTAGAGTGACGCCTTTACATTGCATCGCGATCAATATTCGCCGCGAAGTGGCGCGCAAACACAACGAGAATACCAGCTCTAGCTCATGACCCAGGAATCGAACAACCCAGAACTTGAGACCTCCTGCGCCGGTCTGTACCAGTCCGTGAGCGGCGTGTACGACGAATTCATGGCGAATGGAAAGGTGCGCAGCCATTGGGGATCCATTGGCGAAACCCTGATGCGCAAAGGGACCGACTGGGCGGCCAACCTGGATGTGAGCGTCCGACGATTGCTCGAAGAGAATGCTGTGACCTATCTTGCCGATGGCACTCGCCGGCCATGGCAACTCGACGGTCTACCCTTTTTACTCGATCCCAGTGAGTGGCAGAAGCTCGAATCCGGACTGATCCAGCGTGCTCGGCTGTTGAACAAAATCGTGGCGGATCTCTACGGGCCGCAAACCCTGCTCAGGGGCGATCTGCCTCCGGCGCTCGCCTTCGCAAACCCGGATTATCTGCTTCCGAGCTGCGGCTATCAGGCACCAGAAGGCGTTTACCTGCACCTGTTGGCGTTCGATATCGGTCGCTCTCCGGACGGCCAGTGGCGAGTGCTGAGCAATCGTACCGAAGCGCCTTCCGGCCTCGGCTTCGCCCTCGAAAACCGCATGATCATGGCCAGATGCTTACCCGAGCTTTTCGATCGCGGCGGCGTATCACGCCTCGCCCACTTCTTTCGCTCATTCAGCGACAACCTGCAGCGATTGGGTGCGCTAAGTGAGGCGGGTGATGGTTTAGCGGTTATCCTGTCTGGTGGTCCAGAAGATGCGATCTATTCGGAGCACACCTTCCTCGGGCGTTATCTCGGTTTTCCAGTGGTGGAAGGCGCAGATCTCACGGTTCGCGATGGTCGTCTGTATCTCAAAACGCTCGAAGGACTGAAGATCATCAATCTCGTTACCCGTCAGATCGAATCTGCGGATTGTGATCCACTCGAGTTGCGACCCCGCTCCATGCAGGGTGCACCCGGTTTGTTACGTTCAGCGAGCAACAGAGGTGTGGTCATAGCCAATGCCATTGGTTCAGGGGTGGTCGAAAACGACGCGATCATGAGTTTTCTACCTGGATTGTGCCTCAGCCTGCTGGGGGAGGAGCTCGCTTTGCCGAGCCTGGCGACCTGGTGGTGCGGTCAATCCGAAGAGCTGGCTTATGTTCAGAACCACATCGATACCCTGGTCTTGCGCAAAGCCTTCGTCCGCCGGCCACTGCTTGAGAGTTCGGTGCTTACCTATATGGCGACTGATGTGGATGCCGGTGACACGGCCCAACTCGAACAGGCAGTTAACCTTGCGCCTTATCATTATGTCGGAAGGGAACCCGTGGCATTGTCCACAGTACCTTACTGGAACGAACGCGGTCAGTGGGAATCCGCCCCCATGACCCTCAGGCTGTATGTCGCGGCTACTGAACATGGCTATCAGGTCATGCCTGGAGGTCTCGCCCGGGTATCAACTCCCTCCGGAGACATCAGTAAGGATGTGTGGATACGTACGAACGAGAGTTTTCTTACAAACTCCGCTACCAACATATCCGTGGCCACTCGACGTAGCGACCGAGATCTGCCCAGCCGCACAGCGGACGATCTGTTCTGGCTTGGGCGTTATCTCGAGCGCAGCGAGGGTGCGGTGCGGTTGTACCGAACTTTGTTCCGCTACATCGGCGGTGGTGGAGACGCCAGCGAACAACCGGTTGCACTGGATATTCTCACGCGCCTGCTGGGATCGATGGACTACCTCTCCGCACAACGAGCGAGGCGTGCCGCGGCTGCCGGGCAACAGGCCGTGGAACAGGAATTGTGGAACATCCTGTTCGGACCGGAAAGCAAGGACGGCCTCGCCAAGGTCCTGGCCAACGTATATCGCACGGCCGACCACGTGCGCGAGCGACTTTCCCGTGATGCCTGGCGGCTGTTTGAACGACTATCGGAAGTACCCCAGTTGCGTTGGCGAGTTCATTCAATCGCAGATGTCGCAAGGCTGTTGGACGATCTCATCGAAAAGCTATCTGCAATCAACGGTCAGATCCACGAAAACATGACCCGCGGCCACGGTTGGCGGTTGTTGGATCTCGGTCGCCGTCTCGAACGAAGCCGTTTCGTCTTACAGGTGATTGGTGATCTGTGCACCCACGAGCCCCAACAATTAGGTGCATTGAATCTCTTGTTAGACGCTTGCGACAGTAGCATCACCCATCGCGCTCGCTATCGTGCTAATCCTACATTGAACACCGTTCTCGATCTGTTGTTGGTAGACAACTCCAATCCTCGAGCAGTGATTCACCAAATCGAGGTCATGCAGGAGCATATGAGCGTCATGCCGATGGAGCACACAGACAAAGGATTGAGCGAGTCCGGGCGTATACTGCTTACCGCCCATACCGACCTTGCGTTAGCAGAAATTGACAAACTGGTAAACGTCATCAGTAAACGAGGCCTTCGCACGCACCTGGCAAGACTGCTCAAACGCACCGAGCAAGCGGTGAACCTGTTATCCCAGGTAATCACGCGGACGTACTTTGATCATACGTCTCGGCATAGTTAGTTGGTCCAGAATACATGCGCTACCAGGTTTCCCACACCACCCGCTTCCGTTATGAGCAACCCGTGGCGACTTCCTATCAGTTACTGCACCTGACGCCAAGGTCGTTCGACAAACAACAGGTGCTCAGTTCCAAGCTCAGCGTCGAACCTATACCGGTCTCATTGCAGCAACGTACGGATTATTTTGGCAATGCCGTGACCGATATCGTTATCCAGGAGCGGCATGAGGAACTCATCATCACGAATCAGGCGCAAGTGGATGTGAACGCTGACCAGGAGATCCTGTTGGACTTGAGCCCCCCCTGGGAGTCCATTGCAGAGTCGATGCACATTCCTCTCGATAACGATACGCGAGACGCGTCTAAATTCTGCTTTCCGTCGCCTCGTATCAGTTTAGAAGCGGTGCCCGACTTTGCACGAGTCAGCTTTACTCAGGGAAAACCCCTGTTGCGAGCTGCCATGGAAATCACTAAGAGAATCTTCGAGGAATTCGAATATCAGGGCGGAGTCACCGATGTTTACACACCCGTACCGCACATTCTCGGAGCGCGCGCTGGTGTATGCCAGGACTTCGCTCACCTTGCAATTGCCTGCCTGCGGTCATGGGGTCTGCCTGCTCGTTATGTGAGTGGTTACCTGCTCACCCAACCAGCAGACGGACAACCACGGCTGACCGGTGCTGATGCTTCCCATGCTTGGTTTTCCGTATGGTGTCCAGAATTTGGCTGGGTAGATTTTGATCCCACGAACAATCTGCGTCCGCAAAACGAGCACATCACAATCGGTTGGGGGAGAGATTACAGCGATGTCAGTCCAACCCGGGGATTCATCCGTGGGGGCGGTGCACAGGAACTACATGTTGCCGTGGACGTTCGTCCCACCTGAAGGGAACATAGCCTGCTCCCTATAACGGAGCAAAGTCGCTAGCATGGGTACTTCCAGCACTATCCGACGGCTCCAACATGAGCGAACGCCCCTTTAAGCTTCCCGCAGACTTGGCTGCACCGAAACCCGCCTCCGATCACACGCGTGCGGCAAACGACGCGGTTCGCGAAGCGCTGCCTTTTGCCGACAAACGCAGTTTTGAAAACGCTGCGCGCGGATTCATTGCCAGTATCGATCCCCTGACGATCACCCGTGCGGACGGACGCGTGACTTTTGATCTCACCGGTGTCGATTTTCTCGATGAAGAAGATGCACCAGATACAGTGAACCCCAGCTTATGGCGCCAGGCACGACTGAATGCCCTTCATCATGGTCTGTTTGAGGTCGTGGACGGAATCTACCAGATTCGGTCTTTTGACATTGCCAACATGACCCTGATTCGGGGCGAGGTTGGCTGGATTCTCATCGATCCGCTTACTTCGACCGAATCCTCTCGCGCAGCGCTAGATCTCGCCAACGCTCACTTAGGCGAGAGACCGATAACGGCAATCATCATCACCCACAGCCACGCAGACCATTTCGCAGGGATCCTTGGGGTGGTCGATCCGGCTGACGTCGAGTCCGGAGCCATCCCGCTGATCGCTCCCGAGCACTTCGTAGATGAGGCACTCAACGAAAATGTGCTCGCGGGTAATGTGATGAACCGTCGCGCCACGTATATGTATGGGAATTTGCTACCACCGTCCCCTACCGCCTTTGTCACGACCGGTCTCGGTGCCGCCCTTTCCATGGGTAGCACAGGTTTCGTCGTGCCTAACGACACCATAAAGGAAACCGGCGAAACGCGTATGCTCGATGGTATTGAAATCGAATTCCAGATGACACCCGGCACTGAAGCACCTGCCGAAATGGTTTTCTACTTACCCCAGTTCAAAGCGTTGTGCATGTCGGAAATCACTTCACACCATCTACACAATGTGTACACCCCACGTGGTGCGCAAGTACGCGACGCACTTGCCTGGAGCGCACAGATCAATGAAGCCATCGATCGATATGGCGATTGTCTGGAGGTGCAGTTCGCTTGCCACCATTGGCCAATCTGGGGCCGAGAAGAAGCGTGCGAGTACATGAGAAAACAACGCGACATGTATAAATATATTCACGATCAAACTCTCCGGCTGGCCAACCACGGCTATACCAAGGAGGAAATTGCCGAGCAGGTCCGCCTACCGGACAGCTTAGGGCTCGAGTTTGCCAACCGCGGCTACTACGGTACCGTGCATCACAACGTCCGTGCCGTATACGTTAAATACCTTGGATATTTCGACGGCAACCCGTCAAACCTATACAAGCTACCTCCGGTAGAGGTCGGTAGGCGTTATGTCGACTTTATGGGCGGTACCGATGCCGTAATCGAGAAAAGTCGCCAGTCGTATGTAGAGGGCGACTACCGCTGGGTGGCAGAAGTGCTCAATCATCTGGTGATGGCACAACCGGATAACGCTGCAGCACGTGCTTTGTTGGCAAACACCCTGGAGCAACTCGGTTATCAATCCGAATCGGCACCCTGGCGGAATTTTTATCTAAGCGGCGCCATGGAACTGCGCGCCGACACTCCCGGGACAGCCAGCTTCGTGGCCAATGAAGGCATGGCACGCGGTATGCCGATTGAGAATTTGTTCCAGGCCATGGCAGTTCGGTTAAACGGCCCTAAAGCGGACGGGAAAAAACTGCACTTCAATCTGCACTTCCCCGATCTCGCAACATCCTATCTCATGGTTATCGAAAACGCGGTGCTGCACGCCTTCGAAAATCGCGAAACAGACGTACCCAGCGCAGAACTGACGCTGACGAGCATCGACTTCAAACGGATGATGTTAGGCCTCACCACGGCAGTGGATCTCATCGCTGACGGTAACCTAGCGTTAGACGGCAACCTGGCCGCATTGGCGGAACTAGGAAATCTCTTCGATCAGTTTCCACGGCGCTTTCCCATCGTTACGCCACGCCCAACGTTCTAACTGTATTACGGAGCAAGAGACACCAAAATACCGGATTTCTAATTCAGGACAGCCACGATTTCTGACTTCTAATTCAGGACAGCCACTATTTATACAGATCTGGATTTCTAGATCTAATTCAGCG
>SMWK01000101.1 GCA_004356895.1 Gammaproteobacteria bacterium | reverse complement strand
TCAGGTGAACGACACAACTGGCGAGCCAACCGAAGGGACTTCAACTCTTGATGTATTGCCTGCCGGTAGCGACGTGTTGACCACCGCGGAGAGGCAAACTGACCAGGCTTGCGAAGTAAACACCGACCACCTCTCCGTGCTGGATGTGGGTAGCGATCTCGGTGCAGCGTCGGATTCGAATGTCGCAGATGCGCCGGTACTGGAAATATCCCACCTCTCGTTGGCAGAAGTGGGGATTGATTTACATCAAGCCGATGAAAGCAATCACTCGACGGAAATACCTGCACCCGTTGTCGATTTCGAGATCGCGGAGGTTGGGTCGGATGTCCTGCCGCAGGGGCCTGACCAACAACCGGAGTTGGAAGTCGAGATCGATATAGAGGGTTTCGACCTGGCGGAGGTGGGGGCCGATATCGGTCAGGCCGACGACGAGACTGCACCACCGGCGCCCGATATCTCTCATCTCAGCCTGGATGATTAGTCGACGGTGAAGCTAAAGGTTTTGTAGCCAGCGGCTTCCATTGCCCTGACGACCGCGTCCTGACAGTCGGGACATATGGCGATCATGGAGCCCCCGCCCCCGCCGCCGGTAAGTTTCGCACCCAGAGCACCGTTTTCGCGCGCGATGTGGATGAGGTCTTCAAGCTCGGGCGTCGAGAGTTGCAGGGCGTTCAGATATCCCTGACAGAGGTTCATCAACTCACCTAACTCCTGGAAGTGTCCGGCACTCAGCGCATCGACGCCCGCGCGGGTGAGGGCGGCGATCTGATCGAAGATGCCGTCGTAGCGGGTCTGATAGGACTCCCAGGATTTACGTACCCGGGCAACCATCTTGGCGGTGAGGCTTTCCTTGCCGGTGATTCCCACGACAAGTGGCACTGGCTCTGCAAGCTTGACCTCGGCAAACCGCGGTTCGACAGGTTCGGCGGGTTCATCGATGAAGAAGGGCCGCTCATAAACCAGCGGCATGCCGTAGGTGGCAATGGTGTTGTCTATGCCTGACGGTGTGCCGTGGGCAGCTTTCTCGCACTGATACGCTAGCGCATTGATGGTGCCGTCTTTCAGGCCAAGCGCATAAGCCCGATCCAGCGCACGAATGATCGACACCGCCAGTGCCGACGATCCACCCAGGCCCATGGCGCGTGGCACGTGGGGCATGACCTCGATGGTCATCGATTCTCGATCGAGGTCGAGTTGCTCGATCACCTTCAGCAGTATCCCGTTGATACCTTGCGCGCTGCTGGCACGAAGCCGCTGCTCGAAGCCCCAGCGCGGAATCACTACGTTGATACCGTCGCCACCTTTCTGAACGTGGGCCTCGACCGCCAGCGGTATTGGTAACGCGAGCGCCGGGCGGCCATAAACGACGGCGTGTTCACCGAGCAGAATAACCTTGCCACAGGCGGAGCTGCGCTCGGCGTGACCGGGGTCGGTGACGTTGTGCGAGAGGTTGTTGGCGATCTCCCTGGCTTTCCAGACCTTGATCTCGCCGGATTCGATCAGCGCCTCCACCACGGTTTCGAACAGATTTTCAGGTACCTCGGCGGTACCGGCAACGCTGCGGGCATGCAGGTTCATGTGGTTCTGCTGAATGCCGTCGGTGGACAGGGCGCGCAATGCGGCAAAGTTTTGTGCAAGGCCCACCGCTGCCATGATGCCGGCCAATTCCGGAGCGTTTGGCGAACCGAGCAGGCGGTGATTGATGCGCACGCTTGGGTTGGTCTCGAGCGAACCGCCCACCGTGCCCACCTTCATGGGTATATTGATCTCACCGATGAGATCGCCTTCTGCGTTTTTGTACCAACGGGTGAGTGCCGTATAACGACCGTCCCGCGCGGCGTAAGCGTGCGCCGCAGCCTCGATGGCTCGCCAGTCGTTGCCGGTGGCAAGTGCGACGGCATCAACGCCGTTCATGATGCCTTTGTTGTGGGTTGCTGCACGGTACGGATCTACCGTCGCGAGATCGGTAGCGAGGATGATGCCATCACGCACCTCTTCGCCGGTAAAACCTTTGCCTTCCAGGTTCTTCGCGGGGATGCGAACCGATGCCGTGGCCATGGCACGATCGGTCAAGTTGGAGAGTATTCGCAGGAAAACTTTTCCCCCGGTGATGGTTTCCACCATCGCCGCAATACCTTCGCACATGGTGTTTACGAGGTTAGCCCCCATGGCGTCTCGGGTGTCGACCAACAGATGGAGCACGACCATGTCGCGCCCGTCTTCCGGCGCGTGATGAGAAAACACCTCGATGTCTATCGCCCCACCACCGCGCGCCGCCATCTTCGGATGCAGGCTGTTCGCAAGTGACAGGATATCGTCCTTGTGTTCGAGCAGATCGGCCATCGCCCGCTCAGGATCTTCAATGTTCACGGTTTGAACCTGTCCGATGAGAATCGGTTCTGAGCTCTCGCTATGATAACCGCCACTCAAGCGCGCCATCCGTGCAGCCATGGACAAGCCAGCGATGATGGAAGGTTCCTCCACCACCAGCGGTATGACGTAATCGCGGCCGTTGATCAAAAAATTGAGCGCGAGCCCCATCGGCAAGCCGAACACACCCACCACGTTCTCGACCATCTTGTCTGCTATCGACAGTCGTAACGCGTGATCGCCTGAGGCGAGCAGACGAATATCGTCGTCACCCAACAGACCCCGCCGGTGTAATGCCGAGATACGCTGGCTGATGCTCATGCGAAAGAAATTGGGGATGCGTGACCCGCTTTCAGCGGGTAACTCGGATGCCATGTTCAGCCGTCTCCAATGGGATCGGGGGAAAACCCGCTACAGTTGCGGCGTGCGCGAAGTCCTCCAGGCGTGTGATGCGGTCGCTGAAAGCCACAGCGACATCTCCGCCACCGGCGCCGCATGGTTTGTAGACTACTTCGCATGTGTTGGCAAGGTGCTCCAACTGTTCATGGGCGGGGCTGTAGATTCCGAGCCCGGCCACATTGTCGAGGACTTTCAGACAAGCCGTGTACCTCGAAAGATCTCGCAATATGTCATTTGTCGCAAACAACGACTCGGCGGTTTCCGTTAACAAGGAAAGTGGGGTCAAATCCCCGGTTTCCAACCATTGGGCGAAGCGCGACAAATGGTCGACCGTGCGGGCCGGCTGACCCGTCCATATGAAGACCATGTTCAGGGCTTCCGGCAGGTTTGCTGGTCTCACTTCGCCGTTCTGAAACTTCAGCAGACCACCATGGAATGCGGCTGCAACGTCTATTCCACTCCCTTGCTTGCCTTGTGCGTGACGGTGGGCGGCCAAGGCTGCCGGGTAGGTCGGTGGCTGGTCCATGACGGCAGCGAAGGCGCCGACGAGGGCGGTGCAGATGGCCGCGCTCGAACCGATGCCGAGCTTGTCTCCTGCTGCATAGAAAGGACGGCTATCGGTGATGACCTGGCCGCCAGCAGGGAGTGCTGCATGGTTCATGGTCTGCAGAACATGCCAGGCGAGTCCCAGCGCGCTCGAATCATTTGGTTGAGTGCCGCCTAACAACGCTTCGCGACCGACAGATGTGGGTGCGGAGCTAAAACCGAGTGATTCGAACCTCCACAGATCGTCGGTGATAGCGGTCGAATCGTCCTCGTGGGATTTATCCTCGTTGCAGTTGATCGTACAAATCGCTTCGCGGTCCACCGCCATCACCATGGCAGGCGCACCCCGCAGTACCGCATATTCTCCCCACAGGACAACCTTCCCGGGGGCGCTTGCACGAATCATCTCTCGGCTACCTGAGCGAGTACTCGCGCGCCATCCCCCAAACGTGCTGCCATTGTTCGCAGCACGCCCGGAATCGCTGCGAGCGCTTTGGCGACGATGGTGGCTACTTCAGGCTGACACACGGCTTTCACCTGGGGGCCAGCGTCAACCGTAAAAAATACCGGTAAACCGTCGGCACGCAAGGTACGAACGACTTGGATGCACTCTAAGGTGGCGGCGTTCCAGTAAACGAGCCCTGGTTGGCTGCTCATCATGAGACCGTGCATCTTGAGGCAGCTGTGCTCAGCAAGTTCTGCCAGCGATGCGAAATCCTGGGACATGACGTGGGCGATACCCTGGCGGAAATCCTCTTCAGTACTGGTGATCCAGGCGGGGTAGAACGGAGATGTGGCCGCTGAGATGCGCATTCCTTCGGATGACGGCGTTAACTTAGCCTGCGTCGCGGTAATCGCAATCACCGTGGTTAGCGGCCAGACATCGGGACCGAGCAGTTCGGTCGCTGTCCAGTCCGGCTCGCTCATAGCGACGAATCCGCCGAAAATCGAGCGAGCAGCGGACCCTGAAGCCTGGCGCGCGTTTGCGGACAGTTCGGCCTTGCTCAGGTTCAGCTCGCAGTGCGCATCGATTGCGCAGACGAGTGCCGCAAATCCGGAAGCTGAGGAGGCGAGCCCCGCCGCGGTCGGGAAGTTGTTCGCGCTGCGAATACATAGCGGTGGAATATCGTAACGGGTGCGCAGTGCCGCCAGGCAAGCGCTAACCTTGTTATCGTTTTTGGGTTCATCGTCCAGAAAAAACTCGTCGCCACCGGTGGCATCGTTCACCTCTGTGCGGGTGGTGAGCGTATCCAAGGTGATGGACAACGAAGGCGTCGCCGGGTAGTTCCCCGGTCGGTTTTGTTTACCCCAGTATTTCACCAGCGCGATGTTGGGGTGCGCTTCGGCAACGGTGGTGGTTGTCGCCTTTGCTTGCACTGGCGCCTGGGGCATTGGACCTATATGTAGTCCGGCGGTGGCGTGAAGCGGAAACCGGCGGTTTCGAGCTGTTCCGCGACACCGATCGTGATCAAGTCGGCGTATTCCGGCCCGACGATCTGCAGCCCGATGGGTAAACCCTGCTCATTGAGCCCAGTCGGAATCACCGTCGAAGGTAAACAACTCACGCCGGTTAAGCCCGCCCAGAATACCTGCTCGAAGTAGGGTCGTTCTTCATTGTTCACCAGAACCGTTCGTTCTCCGAAGTCGCCGTGATCGTGGGGAAATGCTGCGGTGGGCATGATGGGGGTCAGCAGAACGTCGTAGTCTTTGAAGAACTCGTTCCAGTTCCAGCGCAGATGGGCGCGAAGCTCGTCGTTACGTTTCCAGTCTTTGAAGCTCGCCACCTGAGCGCGCAATGTCGCGGCCGTGTCGCTATTGTCGTCAGGATCCAGGGTTGCAACATAAGCCTTGAGGCTTTCGTAGTCGGCGTCCGGCATCCGCGCAGACATCGTCGCCTGGAGCAGGTTCCGGTAGGTTTCATGGGAGTGGTTGGAACCGAAGTCAGGTCGCGCGCTCTCATCGACGCTCTCTCCTGCGTCCTTGAACGCTTGTGTTACGTTCTCTACACGGGTTCGCACTTCGGTGTCTACGTGACACATCTCGTCGTCAGCCCAAACAGCCACGCGAAGGTCGCCCAAGGTTCGGCTGTCCAGGTCAGGTAGATTGAGTTTGTAGCCGCGGGTCATGATTTCATCCGGCCCCGCCATGGTTTTCACGGCTGTTTTGAGATCCGTTGCCGACCGCGCGAGGGGACCAATCACCGAGATGTCGGGCGTCCCGCGCATATCGCCAGGTGGTGCATGACCCCGCATCCAAAGCAGGTTCCAGGTGGGCTTGTGGCCAAATACTCCACAAAAGTGCGCTGGATTTCGTATTGAACCGCCGATGTCGGAGCCGATTTCGAGGCCGGTGAGACCGGCGGCCAACGCGGCGGCGGAGCCTCCGGACGAACCCCCCGGGGTGCGCTCGAGGTCATACGGATTGTTGGTGGTGCCGTATACATCGTTGTAACTTTGGAAATCGCTGAGCATCAGCGGAACGTTGGTTTTACCGAACACCACAACACCTTGTGCCTTGAGCCGTTTGATCGATTCGGCATCTTCTGTGGCGATGTTGTCCTTCCATAGTGGATTACCCCAGGTGGTGGGCAATCCAGCGATGTTGTATGACTCTTTCACGGTCATAGGTACGCCGTGGAATGCGCCCCAATTTTCCCCGCGGGCCAGTGCTTTGTCGGCTTCCTTAGCCCGCGCCATCGCCTCGTCGCGAGTTTCTACGATTATTGCGTTGAGCGACTCGTTATGTTTGTCGATTCGATCGAAGTAGAGGCGAAGAAGCTCTTCGCTCGAAACAGCTTTACGTTTGAGTTTGTCGGCCAGTTCCGTTGCCGACAGGAATGCGAGTTCGCTCATGTGTGTTTACTCCCCAACTGCATGAAAGCTGCACTGGCTCAAAGTAGAAACCCAGTAATTTCCTGACTCTGAAGGCTGCCGATGATTTAATCAAGCACCTCGAAACCGGGTAGACTAGTGAGATCTATGGTGAATATGCCCATACAAAGTTGTCTCGATTTGGCATCTTCACTTCAGCCAACGTATCGGCGTTCAACTCCTTGTTTTCCTTGATGATACCGTTCAGATACAGGAGGTAAGCCGTTACGGCATACACGTCGTCGTTGGCGAGCGACCCGGGAGTCTGGTATGGCATCGCCCTGCGAACATAGTCGAACAATGTCGTCGCATAAGGCCAGTAGCTACCGATGGTTTTTTGTGGGCGATCGCTTGTCAGGGACCCGTGGCCACCCACCAGTGTATCGTTGATACCTCCAGTGCCCTTCTCACCGTGACACGCCTTACAGTTGGCAACGTAAACGCCAGTGCCAGCTTTCGCGGTGCCGGACCCGGCCGGAAGACCCTCGCCGTCAGGCATCACCGTAATGTCTGCCGTTGCTACCTCGTCGGCGCTAAGCTCAATGCCAAGCGCCGGACCTTCGGCCGCCAGTGTCTCTGTGGGCATAGAGATGGAGATGGCGAGATAAAAGGCTGCGATGAGCCATCGGTTATGCGTAAACATTCGCCACCTCCCCCGTGCTTGCTATCTGCCATGCCTGAATGGCGTTGTAGTGATAGAAGAAGCCGTTTGCGCGTCCGGCTATCAACGAGTCGCGGGTGGGTTGAACACTGCCGTGCTCGTCAATCGCGCGACTCATGAGTGTCGCTGGTGCACCGTTCCAACGCCAAGCAGTTCGAAAGCGCGTGAGGTTTTTAGTCAGCACAGGCGCGTCCAGTGCAGCAGTTGCCCAGCTCTTGCCACCGTCGGCGGAAACCTCAACACGGTTGATGCTGCCTGCGCCAGACCAGGCGAGACCGGTAATCTGGTAGAGCCCCGGTTTACTCATGTTCAGCCCGCCGGAAGGGTTGGTGATAACGGATTTCACGCCCATGGGAAAAGTAAACAACTGAGCTGTGCCGTCGGGCTGCAGATCGGAATATTTGGATGTTTCGTCTTTTGTCATGGCGGGAGCAGCAGTGACTTTGATTCGGTGTAACCACTTCACACTCATATTGCCTTCCCAGCCCGGCAGGAAAAGCCGCATCGGATAACCGTTGGAGGGCCGTAATCTCTCACCATTTTGATATAGGGCAATAAGGGCATCGTCGAACGCTTTATCCAGCGGAACGCTGCGGCTCATCATTGCGGCATCGGCGCCTTCTGCTACCAACCACTTGGCCCCGGGTTTGACGCCCGCTTCGTCGAGCAGAACGGCGAGGGGAACGCCCGTCCACTCGCTGGCCGCAACCAACCCATGAAGCTGCGCGCAGGTTCGCTCTTGTGGGGTGGGCGACAAAAGCGCGCCGCTGTTTCCGGAACATTCGAGGAACTGGATGCGAGAGGTCATGGGATAACGGGCCAGTGTCTCCAGTGAGAACGACAAACTGCGATCGACGAGCCCATGAATTAACAGCTTGTGTTGATCGGGGTCGATATCCGGTATGCCGTTGTGGTGGCGCTCGAAGTGAAGCCCGCTCGGAGTAATCACTCCCTCCAGTTGTTCGAGCGGTGTGCGTGATGCGCCGCTACCAACGGTGCCTGCTTGTGAGCCGATCCCGACGCGTTGCACGTCGGCCTCGAAACTGGAAGGTGAACCGTAGCTACTCATGCCACTTCCTGGCGTTTGCGTCCATGCAGGTCGGTTTGCGGTGGCGGGCGCCGCCACCAGCATGGCAATTCCTCCCGCCACACCGGCGCTGAGGAAGAAGCGGCGATCCATGAGGCCGTTACCGGCAGCGGGTGTCATTTCGAAATCTTGATCGGTCATGGTCGCTTCTCCCTTGTTTACCCGTCTCAATACTAATCTTTTTTCAACAAACTAGTGTCCTGTCCGGTACAAGTGTGGCGGCGAGCCACGGCGCTTGGTTGCCCAGTACCCGGACCGGATCCGCATCGTGGGCAAGGGATAACCCCAACGGAAATCCGCGTTTCTTTCGTAAAATGATAACGAACACACCCTTGGTTAACGCCAGCGTACTAAGCTGAAGTAGTGAACAGCGGGAAATCTGCAAAAAATGGCGTATTCGCTGCCGGTCTGGTTCCAGGCCGACGAAGTATTCACCCATAACGGACACTGGTATCTAGGATCCGTTGGGAGTCTGCACATTGGACCTTACGGTGACCGTGAGAGCGCGGAAACTAAGGCCATTGTCGTCGCCAAAAAGTTACGCTCAATGGATACCGACGCAAATCAGTTGCGGTATGTCCGACGGCTGCTCCGGGAGGAGTGGAAAGAGATCGGTATGGCCGGGTCTGATGGCGAAACCTGCCTGAGCGAAGAGATCGAGCTAACGCCACCGCCTGCCCCAGTACGCAGTGGAGAGAAGCCTAAAAACTGGTTCCGATCGGGACGCGTATTTAGGGTTGGTGGTGTTTGGTTTTTTGCCACGCGAGAGGGTATCGACATTGGTCCTTTTGGCTCGGAACTCGACGCGAAAATGCATGAGCAGCAATTAGTTGTTTTGTTGAGAAAAGAGCTGACTGATGAAGAAGCCCGAAAAATCGTATACGAGTACAAACATCGACCTCCACGATAAATAGTCGCGTAAAGACATAACAACCGACTGATCAAAGACCGCAACCAGGTACGCTTTGCCTGGAACGATATCGAGGTGCAACTCAGCCTATGCGGACTACGATTTTTGGAGTTTGCCGCGAGGAGAGATGGGTGCTTGTTGGCGTCAAGATTGGTTATGCCATTACTTCCTCTTGTTAACATAGCTTGCGTTCGGTCGGGGTTTCTATCAGAATCCGCGCGCGATCTACGTTTTGGCCTGCCTTCAGCTACCCGTCCGGTACCCGGACGTTTGTTAAAAGACACCCACTACGACCAGGTTGTTCGTTGCCGCGCTCGATTTGCGTGGCGTTAAAGTTATGGAGGCCTA
>SMWK01000013.1 GCA_004356895.1 Gammaproteobacteria bacterium | reverse complement strand
CTTCTGGGCAAAACCCTGACTCAGCCTGCCGAGCGCCGGTACGGTGCGCGCGAGTAGTTCCGCGAAGCGGAATGGCTGGGTCAGGTTGTTGAACTGTGCGCGAATAAAAAGCTCGGCTGGATTCGGTTCTGCTTCGCCCACCCAAGCCTTCGCAGGCGGCGCCAGTGGTTCGGGGGAAGCTTCGAGATCGTGAATAGCCTCGATCATGCCAACCCCCGAGACGCCGTCGACGCACGCGTGATGGATCTTGGTCACGATGGCATAACAGCCCTTCGGTAACCCTTCAATGTCATCCAACCCTTCCACTACCGTGAACTCCCATAGCGGCTTTGTTAAATCCAGGGGTCGCGAATGCAGGCGCGCAATTTGAATGCGTAGTTGTCGCATATCGCCCGGCTCAGGCAGGCGTATATGGCGCACGTGATATTCGAGATCAAAATCTTTGTCTTCGATCCAGTAGGGGTGATCCAGGCTGAATGGTACGTTCACCAGTTTCTGACGGAAGGGGCGAGCCAGATGCAGCCTTTCCTCGATCGCTCTCAATATATCCGTGAACCGTTGCTTACCAGCTGGCAGCTCCGTCTGGTCATAGATCATGACGCCCCCGACATGCATCGGGGCCGAGGGAGTTTCGAAGTAGAGAAACGAAGCGTCTTGTCCGGTGAGTTGTTGCATGACTAATCCTCTCCCTTTTATCAGCAGCGTGGGCAGATTATCCGCCTCGGTGATCGAGAATCCAACGATCAACCAGGGCTTGCCTTAGAAAGTAGATAGAGTACCTTCCACATCGCACAGTTCATATCAGACAAAAAAGGGGAACCCATGGGATTCTTGCGCGTCTCAGGCATCATCGTAGGCACCATCGTCCTGCTGATTGGCATCGTGTTCGTTGCTGCTCGCTTATCTGACGGCCCTTTTGGACTTATCGCCGGTGGGGAACTGACTTCCGGGGAGCTCGTCACCGGACCCGACCCCGACTGGAGTTTCGTGCGCGACATTGCAACTATCGAGTTTCAGCTCCTAGATCCAGCGCGCTCGCGAACCACCTGGATACTCGAGCACGAAGGTAAGATCTACATACCTTGCGGGTATATGGATACCGCGTTGGGTCGGCTATGGAAACAATGGCCAATCGAGGCCGAACGGGATGGTCGCGCAGTCATTCGCGTTAATGGTAAACGTTACGAGCGCAAACTCGTCCGCATTCACGACGGTCCCGCCGTCGAACCGCTGGTAAAACGAATCAACGCAAAATACGGGGCACCCGCCAGCGTTGCCGCGGTGACATCCAACTCGCTGTGGTTATTCGAACTCAGCCCAACAGGCTAATGTTCTAGCGGGCAATCAACATCGTCACCCGATGGGGTTGCGTGGTGGAGCGATGATGCATCAGGATGTCCTGCCTGCCGTCCTTGTTGAGGTCCACCAGCCAGGTGTATTCCTCGTCGTCGGGCATGGCGACTGCCACCTTTTGAGGTCGCCGGGAGAATAAGCCCGGACCCGGCACGCCGACAAAAATACGCAATTCTTCCCGGTTTTCCTGCACCAACAGGTCCGCATGTCCGTCTCCATTCAGATCTGTAATCAGTACCGCGGGGAAAAACGCCTCTCCTGTTGAAAAGTCGAACTCCGCGGTAATTTTCCGCGTGACGTTGGGTTTGTCCGGGTAAACGCTATCTTCCATGCGATAGAACTCGAGATCCAGCGAGGTCGAACCGGTCAGCAGGGCGCGAATGATCGTAGCGATTCCAAACTCAAAAGAAGTGACCATAATGTCTATTTGGCCGTCATTATCGAAGTCTTGTTGTTTCATCTCGAACTGGATGCCGTCCGACCGAATTGCGGTGTCAGCCTCCGCCGCAAACACGGTGACTCCATCGACTATCGACTGGCCAAAATGGACTTCGTAGGCGGATTGCATGCCGAACAGGCTCCCACCTTCCAGTGAGAGGGTCACCAGATCGGCGACGTCGTCACCGTTCAAGTCCCTCAACGAGTGCAGCACTTTCTGTTTGTTGTTCTCCCCGTTGTTCCCATCTGCAAAGCTGATCGAGTAGAGTCCATCAGTATCAAACGCCACAGCGGGAGTGGAGGTACTGGCCACGGAGGCAAACAGGCCATGTTCATCCTGATGATAAACCTCGAAGTGGTCCTCATTCCAGAACACCAGATCGCTGCGACCATCCCGGTTGTAGTCCAATTCGTGAAAGGGGCGGGCCTGATACCAGGGTTGGCTCTCAACGGTCATACCCATCTCGGCTGACGGACCGATTTTTACCGGATCGGCGAACGCACCTTCGCTCAACTGCACGAACACCGAGTAGCCATCAAAGTCAGGCACCACCAAGTCGTCACGACCGTCGCCGTTCAAGTCCCGGGTGACATCAACATGGGGGATTTTACCTCTCAGAGGCGCGTTGTAGATTGACCTGACCTCTACCAGCAGGTGTTGCGCTGCGAGGTCAGGATCGAACCAACTGAGGCGACCGCGCTCGTACAGGATCAGCCTGTCGCGTCCCCCGATGTTGGCCACATCGACGAACAACACTTCGGAACGCAGCGCTAGGTTGATGATCGGCACCCAGGTGCCATCGTCGAATGTGTAGATCTGCAAACTTCGGTCGTCATTTTCGTCGATGCTCACCACGGCAATTTCCGCCATTTCACCACCGAGAAAATATCCCGGCAAAACTGTCTGGCTATATGCCGTGCCGGTAACAATCTCGTATTGATCGAAAGTGAATTCTGCGGCTGCGGGCAGTCCATGAATCAGCCAGGCGAGAAACGTCAGAACCTGGCCCTTTCGGGGTTTCCAGTTACCGAGGGTCAATCGGTCGAGAAACGGATTTTTTTCTTTTTCGTCATCCACCGAGGCATAGCTACTGGAAAATGTGTTCTTTCTGGACAATCGTTTCGATTGCTTGTTCCCAACTGGCAACATCAAAACCGAAAGGACCAGGTCCAGACTGAAACGCAACCGCTCCTTGGCGGTCGATCACGTAAAGCCGCTCCGGATGTGCGGCGTACGATCGATCGGTGGAGTTGTCCATATCGTCGAGTAACGTTGGCAAAACAAGCTCGAGGCGCAACATGCAGGCCTCTGCCACCTGTGCGCGTTCCTCCATTGTTTTCGGCTGGTAGAAAACCACATCGTCATCCAGATTATGGGGCAATTGCCAGCCGTCCTGCGGATGTGCCTCATGGATGTATACGCAGAAGAAGTTCGCTTGATCGGCAAACCGTTTGTAAACCGCATTGAGGCGCCCGGCCTCGTGACGAAAAGGCGGTCAGGTATAACTGCCGAACAACAGTGCCACGGGTTTATCCAGATAGTCTGTCAACGCCCTCATCTCGCCGGTGCGAACGCCTTTTTCGTCGATTAACTCGAGATTGAACCGGGGTGCTTCGGTACCCGGCGTCGGCGCCGTTTTCTCCCTTGCCGCGCGTTCGTCAAACCTGGCTTGCAGCGCTTCAGCGTCACTTTTCATCATGTCCGTCAGTCGCTCCACCGCGTTTTGCGGCAATTCCGACAATCGCATCTCACCGGACAGCAGCTGCTTCATAACGGCAAATAAATCGAACTTCGGACTGTTCACGCGCGTTCTCTCGCTACCATGTAGCGGTTAGTGTAACAATTTGGCACATTGTCAGCTGGACACCCAACTGGACCCATAGAAGGACATTTCCATGACCGTAAACAACCAGGACCGATACTCAGGGTATCAACGCCTCGCCTTCGACTACCCGGCCCCGCGAATCCTGCGCATCACATTCAACCGACCGGAGCGTTACAACGCGCTGGACGCCATCGGTCACAAAGAAATTACTTACGTATGGCGGGAAGTGGACGACGACCCGGACATCGACGTCGTAATCCTCACAGGCGCAGGCAAGGCATTCTCTGCCGGTGGCGATTTCGACATGATCGAGGAAATCATCAACGATTTTGATACCAGAGCGAAAACCTGGAAAGAAGCCCGTGACCTTGTTTACAACATCATCAACTGTGGTAAACCCATCATTTCCGCCATTAACGGACCAGCGGTTGGCGCGGGGTTGGTCGCGGGCATCCTGGCAGACATCAGCATCGTCGCCAAATCCGTTAACCTGACAGACGGCCACACCCGTCTCGGTGTGGCCGCAGGCGATCATGCTGCCATCATCTGGCCACTGTTATGCGGCATGGCGAAAGCCAAATATTACCTGCTTACCTGCGAGGCGCTTTCCGGCGAAGAAGCAGAACGAATCGGGCTGGTTTCCTTGTGCGTCGATGATGATGAGCTGCAAAACAAGGCACTGGAAGTCGCCGAGAAGCTGGCCGCCGGTGCTCCCACCGCAATTCGTTGGACAAAATACAGCTTGAATAACTGGCTGCGTATGGCAGGCCCTACGTTTGACACGTCAACGGCTCTGGAGATGCTCGGTTTTACCGGTCCCGAGGCCGCCGAGGGGGTTCGCTCGCTCGTGGAGAAACGCGATCCACAATTCGTGAAGGGTTCACCAATATGATTGTCGACAGTTCGAATAGTACTGCTTTGTGGGACGCGGACGGAGGTATGGCGACAAAAGTCGACTGGCAGATCCAGGGCTCTCAGAGCAGATTCGCCCGTATCCGGATGGGTCTACGCTAAGTCGTATCACCGAAGTCATCCTGCCGAATTTGCGCATCGTGGCGGACCCGACGTTGACCCGAACAGGTCCTGGAGACAACGTTTCCCGGACGCTTCCGCTTGACGAAACAAACACACGGATATTTACCGTGATCAAGTGGCCCGAAGGCGAAGATTTTCCATGGATCAACGGCCGTCCCATGTACAATGGCAAATTTCGTTATTCCGGCAGACTTAGATTTATCCCATCAAACTATTTAACTCGGACAGGTCGCATCATGGAAGTAAACATCACCTACTGCGTACAGTGAAACTACGAACCACAGGCGGCCAGTCTGGCTGCCAGGATCGACGCCGCTTTCGCAACCAGCACCGTTCTGATCGAGGGCGGTGGCGGAATCTTTGACGTGTGCATCGATGGCAACATGATTTATTCAAAACACCAGACGGGTAGATTTCCGGACGAAGATAAACTTCTCGAAGAGATCCATGCCAAAACAAACTGAGCGACGTAATCCGAACAAACGACGGCTACACCAAAAGGATAATTCACGCCGATGTTAGATGTTGAAGAACTCAAAGGGAAATTCTTGAATCTGGAATTCGACACAAAAGAATTTAAACTCGATGCTGACAAGGTGGTCATGGTCGCGAAGATGTCTGGAGAAACGCTCCCGCAATTCACGGATCCGAACCATCCGGATTTTCAAGCGCCTCCCGCATTCATTGCGAGTCTTGCAGCTGGTCGAAATCTGCCAATTGAGTTCCCGAAGCTCGGCGGTATACCCATGGACGGTGGCAAGGCGGTTACTTGTATCCACCCCGTGAAGGTCGGCGAACCATTAACCGGGCGAACCCATCTTCATGACATCTACGACAAAACCGGCCGTTCCGGGCGGATGGTTTTCCTCGTTTCACGTATGGAGATCTTCGACGCCAGTGGCACTCACCTCGCCACCAGTGACTCACGTATGGTAATCAGGGAGAAACCGGCAAAATGAGTGTTAAAACGATAGCAGACGTGGAGTTCGGCGCGGAGCTGGAACCGTTTCAACCAGACACCTCACTGGCGGCAACTGCGCCTTTTGCAGAAGCTGTCGGGTGGGGACGCGGTGGACGTTTTAACGATCACGAGCGCGCAAAAAAAGAGGGGCTCCCCGGTGCGCTCGTTCCCGGGATTATGGCGATGGGTTTTCTGACGAGCATGATCCATCGCTGGTCCCCTGTCGCAAAAGTGGAACACATCGACACCGTCTTCCGCGCACCATTGCTGGCAGATCAACCTTGCACCATCAATGCGGTGGTAACCGATATTGAAACCGAAGAAGGTCTCGTGCAGTTGGATCTCACGGTAAAAAACAGCGCGGACGAAACACGTGTGTTTGGCACGGCGAATGTTCGGTTGCCAGTAGCATGACAGTCGTTTAAGTAGTGTAGAATTTCTGCCGCAGTTTGTCAGTGAGTCGGTGCAAGGGTTGACTGAGTCAAGGAGGGGAGACGTGCGTTCAATCCTGTTTTTATCTGTTTGCCTCGTTTTTGCACCGAGTGTGCTGGCAGCCGAGCCTTACGTCCCGGAGGAACTCGAGTCTTGGGTGGAGTGGGTGCTGGACGCCCACCCCGACCACAATTGTCCCCGAAACTATTACGACGGTGCAATCCGCGACTGTATCTGGACACGAGCACTCACCGTTGAGGTGGTTGCGGACCGGTTAACGTTTACGCTGGCTACAACGTTACACGCCGAGGCCAATGTGCCTTTGCCCGGGAATGATCGGTATTGGCCTCAGGCGGTACGTGCGAATGACCGAGAAGTGGTGGTGACTCGGGCAGGCCAACGTCCCGTAGTGCGTCTTGCAGCAGGTGTCTACGACATTACCGGTAGCGTCGCCTGGCAGCAACGGCCGGACGGTGTATCCATACCACGGCAGTTTGGCCTGCTTTCGCTGGTAGTTGATGGCCAGGACGTCGCGCGCCCAACAGTCAACAACCAATACCTCTGGTTTGGCGAGCGTCAATCCGATGCGGTTCGGGAGAGCGACAGTATCGAGATTGACGTGTACCGATTGCTGATCGACGAAAATCCCATGGTCATGCGCACCTACCTCAGGTTGACGGTAGGCGGGCGCTCGCGTGTGGAAACGCTGGGTCGTTTGCTATTGCCTAATTTTGTGATCACCCGTCTCGAGAGCGAGTTGCCAGCACGGCTGGG
>SMWK01000100.1 GCA_004356895.1 Gammaproteobacteria bacterium | reverse complement strand
TATCGACGGTGGATGGCGGGGAAACTGGTTGTCAGGTACTGATATTGCCGCCCACTTCTTATCTGGGTGAGCTTGCGAGGCTGTTTGCCAATACCGCGGTTGAGCTTGGCGCGCAAGATCTGAGCCCGGAAATGGAGGGCGCGTTTACCGGAGAGGTTGCGGCGGAGAGGGTTAGCGACCTGGGCGGACGATGGGTATTGGTTGGACATTCGGAACGGCGGCACTACTTTTCAGAAGACGATGGTTTGGTCGCTCGGAAGTTCGCCGCCGCATTGCGCGGTGGTTTGCAGCCGATCCTCTGTGTGGGAGAAACACTTGAGCAGCGAGACGCGGGCCAGGCTGAAGCTGTGGTTCGCGGTCAACTCAAGGCTGTGTACGACGAGGTTGGCGCGGCCCGATTCGCCAGGGGCACGATAGCCTACGAGCCGGTCTGGGCCATTGGAACCGGGCGCTCGGCGACGCCGCGGCAAGCCCAGGCGATGCACCGCACGATACGGGAATATATTGTCGAGGTGTGTAGCAACGCGGGAACCGAGGTGGGTACCGATACGACCCAGACTGCGGATATGCGGATACTGTATGGCGGAAGCGTCAAACCGGAGAACGCCGCGGCGCTTTTTGCCGAACCAGATATAGATGGGGGTCTCGTCGGTGGCGCTTCCCTCGACCCGGAAGCGTTTGCCGCCATTGTGACCGCGGCAATTGCGGTTACACAACCGGGATGATTTCGGTCTCAGCAAACTAAAAACCAAGTTCAATGATAGAGTAGCAAGATGTCGACGTTCGAAACTGTATTACTGATGCTTCTGGTGTTGGATGCTCTCGCACTGACAGCACTGGTGTTACTGCAACAAGGCCGCGGTGCCGATGTCGGTGCCGCATTTGGCAGCGGGTCGGCCAACACAATGCTTGGCAGCAGCGGCACTGCTTCTTTTTTAACCAAGGTTACTGCGTGGCTGGCCATCGGCTTTTTCATAATTTCCTTCGGGCTCGCCTACGCCGCCAAGGAGCGTGCAGAAAATGTTGAAGGTGTCGGCATTCCGCAGCTTGCCGCACCCGAAGAGCCCGAGTTGACCGAGGAACCGGAAGGAGTAGATTCCGACATCCCGGATGTATAAATGGTTCCTGTCCAGATAAAGACAAGAACTAGCTAGGCTAGCACCGTGCCGAAGTGGTGAAATTGGTAGACACGCTACCTTGAGGGGGTAGTGGGCTTATGCCCGTGGAGGTTCGAGTCCTCTCTTCGGCACCAGTTCTATGTTTCTGACGTGTTCCCGACAACTTCGACCATGCTGCCCGTTGCCTTCGTCTTTGCGGAATCGGTGACTGGTACTCTAGTGTCAAAAGAGATTTGACAGATACAAAGAAGTCCTTGAAAACCACGTACGAATCGGTTGCGGGTGCTGTGGCTCATCCATATAATCGCGCCCTTGCTGATGCGGGGTAGAGCAGTCTGGTAGCTCGTCGGGCTCATAACCCGGAGGTCGTGGGTTCAAATCCTGCCCCCGCTACCAAATAATTCCCCCGTGTCAGGGGTTTTTAGGTACGCAGAGAATGTTGGTAATGACGTAGTAACGCTCAAACTACATCTGCAGGTGGCTCGCCAGCTAGTAGCGAGTCGCCTGGGTTCCGGCTAGTTGGCTTATCGATTGAAGCTGGTCAGCTAAAAAGGAACGAGAGGAATGGGCGTGAGCCCATTTTTTATTGGCGGGTCAGGTTTGATGACTCTTGATTTAATGATGAACAAGAGAGAGCGACAGGTTGAAACGTTACTTGCTCCCACCGTTGGGAATCTGGGCTGTGTGATATGGGGTGTGGAGCTTCTCTCGCACGGCAGGCACTCGAAGTTGAGGCTGTTTATCGACAATTCGCAAGGCGTTTCGATAGACGATTGTGCACGGGTAAGCCGTCAGGTGAGCGATGTGCTGGATGTGGAGGAAACTTTCGGACAGAGCTACACGCTGGAGGTTTCTTCGCCTGGCATGGATCGAATTTTGTTTAGCGCGCACCAGTTCGAAGCGAACGTTGGCCAGATGGTTGATGTCCGGCTCAACTTCCCGCTGGAAGGAAAAAAGCGGATTGTGGGCTTGTTGTCGGGAGTCGAGAACGGCGAGGTCATCGTACGGATTGAAGATGAGGAATATCTACTACCGTTGGAAAACGTGCAGCGGGCAAGAATTGTCCCGCGGTTTGACTGAGGTTTGACGAGCGATATGACGAAAGAAATGCTGCTGGTTGTGGAGACGGTGTCTCACGAGAAGGGTGTTGCCAAGGAAGTGATCTTCGATGCAGTCGAGGTGGCGCTCGCCACAGCTACCAAGAAGCGCTACGAAGAAAACGCCGAGTTTCGCGTTGCCATCGATCGCGAATCCGGCGAATACAACACGTTTCGCGTCTGGACGGTCACTGACATGGAAGAGGAAGAGGAGCCGAATCCAGCCGCCCAGCTGAGTCTCGAAGAAGCCCAGGCGAAGGATCCGAACCTTCAACTTGGTGACACCATTGAGCAACCTGTGGAATCTGTCGAGTTTGGCCGGATCGCTGCACAAACCGCCAAGCAGGTGATTGTACAGAAGGTGCGCGAAGCGGAACGTGCGCAGGTGGTCGAGGAGTATTTGCCGCGGGTGGGTGAGCTTGTGAGCGGTACCGTCAAGAAGCTCGGTCGTGACAACGTCATCGTGGACCTTGGGAATAACGCTGAAGGGTTGTTGACCCGTGAACACCTGATTCCGCGAGAGATCTTCAGGGTGGGTGATCGGTTGCGAGCATTGCTGCTCGAGGTGAAACCGGACAATCGCGGACCGCAACTGATGCTTACCCGCACTTCTCCCAAAATGTTGATGGAGCTTTTCAGGATAGAGGTCCCGGAGATCGCCGAAGATATCATCGAAATCCGCGGTGCTGCTCGAGATCCAGGTTCGCGAGCCAAGATTGCTGTTAAAACCAACGACGGTCGTATCGATCCGATTGGTGCCTGTGTTGGTATGCGCGGTTCACGCGTGCAGGCGGTTTCGGGGGAGCTGGCTGGTGAGCGGATCGACATCGTGCCTTGGGACGATGATCCAGCCCAGCTCACGGTGAATGCGATGACACCGGCAGAAGTTGTCTCGATCGTGCTGGACGAGGAGACGCGTTCGATGGATATCGCCGTCACCGAGGACAATCTTGCCCAGGCGATCGGCCGCGGTGGCCAGAATGTCAGATTGGCCAGTGACCTGACCGGCTGGACCATCAACATCATGACGGAGGAGGAAGCGGCGGCAAAACAGGAAGAAGAGGCCCTCAAATACATGGAGGAGTTCAAAGAAGCACTTTCGGTAGATGAAGATGTGGCCGGTGTACTGGTGGAGGAAGGGTTCACCACACTCGAAGAGATCGCCTATGTGCCCATTGAAGAGATGATGGCCATTGACGGGTTCGACGAGGAAATCGTCCAGGAACTTCGCAATAGAGCCAAAGACGCCCTGCTGACAAAAGCCATCGCGGGTGAGGAACTGCTGGGAGAGAAAGAGCCGGCTGAAGACCTGCTCGATATGGAAGGCATGGAACGGCGGCTTGCCTATGAACTGGCAAGTCACGACGTGATCACCATGGAAGATCTGGCGGAGCTGGCGGTGCCAGATCTGTTGGAGATCGTACCGGAGATGGATGAGGAGATCGCTGGAACTCTCATCATGACTGCCCGGGCACCATGGTTCAAAGACGCCGAGGAGACCTCAGCGTGACGGTTGCACGCCACTGTAGTTCAAGGAACAAAAGACGACTGATCGACATGGCTTGTTCTTATTCTATGAGAGTAACCGTCCTACAGGGGATAACCACATGTCAGAGGTAACAGTCAAACAATTCGCAGAAACGGTCGGCACGCCAGTCGAGCGGCTGCTGAAACAATTGCAGGATGCGGGTTTGCCGCACAAGAAAGAAGATGAAGCGGTTTCTGCCGAGGAGAAACAGGCGCTTCTGGCACACCTGCAACAAAGTCACGGGTCGAGTGATTCTGGCCCGAAGAAAGTTACCTTGAACCGCAAGAAAATCAGCACACTCAAGACCGGTCAGCGCAAAGCTGGACGTAGTGTCAATGTCACTGTTGAAGTGCGCCGCAAGAAAACCTACGTCAGACGCGGTGATATTCTCGGTGGTGAATCGCAAGCGGATACCAGCACAGCGAGAGCACCCAGCCAATCTCAACTCGAAGCCAAGCGAATTCGCGAGGAGGAGTTAGCGCGTAAAACTGCGGAGGAAGAAACCCAGCGTAAGGCAGCTGAGCGTAAGGCGAAAGAGGAGGCTCGTCTCGCAGCAGAAAGTGGAAAACTACGAGAAGAAGAAGCACTCAAAGCGCAAGGAGAAGCCAAGGCCGAAGAACCAGCAAAGAGAGAAGAAGTTGTTGCTGATGCCGGTGAGGCCGCAGCTGAAGCTCAAGCGCAACAACAAGCCACCGAAAGAGGCGGGAAGCGCGCCAAGGGAATTGCCCATGATCAGCGGAAAAAGATCAGTGTTGATGAATTTGGCGACGGCAAAGGACGGCGGCGAAAGTTATCTATGGGCGGGTCGGGCCGACCCCGTCGACGGAAGGTCGCACCGATGCATGTGGAGCAACGTGGCGGCGAATTCAGCAGGCCAACAGACTCCATCGAGCGGGAGGTTGAGATTCCCGACCTGATCACTGTGGGTGATCTCGCGCAGCGGATGACCATCAAGGCTGGCGAGGTGATCAAAACGCTTATGGGTATAGGTGTGATGGCGACGATCAACCAGGTCCTCGATCGGGATACCGCTACCCTCGTTGTGGAGGAGATGGGCCACAAGCCCAAAGCCGTTCACACCGATGCCATCGAGAAGGACTTGGAAAAATCATGGGAGGTCGATGGCGATGCACGGCCCCGCTCACCTGTAGTTACGGTGATGGGTCATGTCGATCACGGCAAAACCTCGCTGCTTGATTACATCCGCAAAACGCGTGTCACGAGTGGCGAAGCCGGTGGGATCACTCAGCACATTGGCGCTTACAAAGTCGAGACGGCGCAAGGGCAGATCAGCTTCATCGATACACCGGGTCATGCGGCGTTTACCGCAATGCGTGCTCGAGGTGCGAAGGTGACGGACATCGTCATTCTTGTCGTAGCGGCAGACGATGGGGTTATGCCGCAGACCGAGGAAGCCATTCAACATGCAAAGGCGGCGGGTGTGCCCCTTGTCGTCGCTATCAACAAGATGGATCTCGAAGGTGCGGACCCTGAACGAGTCACCAACGAACTGGCTGCCAAGGAGGTGGTTCCAGAAGACTGGGGCGGTGACACTCAATTCCTAAAAGTCTCAGCGTTAACTGGTGAAGGTATCGACGAGTTGTTGGAGGCGATCGTTCTACAGGCGGAGATCCTCGAGCTTAAGGCAGTGGTCGACGCACCCGGACGGGGGGTCGTTATCGAATCCCGTTTGGATCGAGGGCGTGGACCCGTCGCGACTGTGCTGGTGCAGCATGGAACCCTGAAGCAAGGTGATGTGCTCATTGCTGGCGAATATTACGGCAGGGTTCGTGCCTTGCTGGACGAAAACGGCGACCAGGCGGGTGAGGCTGGACCCTCCGAGCCTGTCGAGTTGCTGGGTTTGAACGGTACGCCGTCGGCGGGCGATGATTTTTCGGTTGTCCCGGACGAACGAACTGCTCGGGAACTGGCCGAATTTCGCCGCGACAAATCTCAAGAGTCACGCATCGCCGTGCAGCAAGCAGCGAAGCTCGACAATATGTTCGCCCATCTCGGCAAAGGCGAGAAACGTGTGCTCAAGATGGTGTTGAAGACCGACGTGCGAGGTAGCCTGGAAGCAATCACCCAGGCACTCGCCGAGATCGGCAACGATGAGGTTGCCGCGAACGTATTGGGTTCTGGTGTGGGTGGCATCACCGAGTCCGATGTCACCATGGCGATTACCTATGGCGCTACGGTGTTCGGTTTCAACGTGCGCGCCGATAGTGCTGCCAAAGCTATCATCGATCGCGAAGGGATAGAACTTCGTTACTACAGCGTGATTTATGAGCTCTTAGACGATGTGAAACAGGTGTTGTCCGGCATGTTAGCTCCGGAGTTGCGTGAAGAAATTGTTGGCGTCGCCGAGGTTCGTGACGTATTTCGCTCACCACGCTTCGGGCAGATTGCTGGATGTATGGTGATCGAGGGAACGATGTTCCGTAACAAGCTCATTCGTGTTCTTCGTGACAATACTGTGATCTACCAGGGGGAGTTGGAATCGCTACGGCGTTTCAAAGAGGACGTCAATGAAGTGCGCAACGGCACAGAATGCGGCATCGGGGTTCGCAACTACAACGACGTGCACAGCGGCGATCTGATAGAAGTATACGACACAAAAGAGGTTGCCAGAGAGCTGTAATCTCATGCGGGAATTTGGGCGTGATCTCAGAGTAGCGGACTTTGTCCGGGATGAGCTTGCCAGCATCATCCATTTCGGCATGCGCGATCCGCGGGTAGGCATGGTGACCGTAAACGAGGTCACCGTCAGCAAAGATCTTTCGTATGCCGACATCTACGTATCGTCCATCGATACCGATTCGCAGGACAAACGTGATGACTTGATCCGGGTGTTGAATAAAGCAGCCGGGTTCTTCCGTTCCGAACTGGCCAAGCGCCACAGCATGAGGACGACGCCTCAACCACGTTTTCACTACGATGAAATTGTCGAAAGCGGTCCGCGCCTGGAGAAGCTCATTGAGGCAGCGGTTCGCGAGGATGAGGATCGCAAGGCGCGTCATATTGACGCTGATTCGTCAGGAAACGAGCCCGATGTCTAGGCGCCGTCGTGGACGAGATGTTAGTGGCGTGATTGTCGTCGACAAGCCTCCGGGCATTAGTTCGAACGACGCGGTGCAAAGAGCAAAGCGGCTATTTGGTGCGCAAAAAGTCGGGCATACCGGTAGCCTTGATCCGCTGGCAACCGGCGTTCTACCGCTCTGTTTCGGAGAGGCCACCAAATTCTCTCGATTTCTGCTGTCCTCGAACAAGAAGTACTGGGTCCGCATCAAGTTGGGTATCGCGACCGATAGTGGTGATGCGGATGGCAAAGTGACAGCTACCCGAAAAGTAGAGAACGTGGACGTCGCTAAAATAGAAGACGCGTTACGTTTTTTTCGTGGCGAAATCGATCAGGTACCTTCGATGTTCTCGGCGATCAAATACAAAGGTCAACCTCTGTACAAGTTGGCGCGTCAGGGCATCGAGATCGAGCGACAAGCACGACGGGTGACCATTTACACCAACGAACTGGTGCAGTTCGGTGATGATGAGCTGGAGCTCGAGATTCACTGCAGTAAGGGAACCTATATTCGAACCATCGCTGAAGAGTTAGGCGAAATGCTCAGGTGTGGTGCCCACGTGATTGCACTCAGAAGAAGAGCGGCAGGCCCGTACGACGAGTCGGATCTGACTACGTTTGATGAGCTCGAAGCTGCTCGTGAGAAAGGATCGTTGGATTCTTTCCTGCAACCAGTTTCCAGCACCGTTCGCGAGTGGCCGGAAGTCAAGTTGACCGACAACACGGCTTACTACGTACGCCAGGGACAACCGGTAATCGTGCCACATGCACCAACAAGTGGTTGGGTAAGGTTGTCGGAGATCATTGATGAGACTTCCACCCGTTTTATCGGTGTGGGTGAAGTTTTAGATGACGGAAGGGTCGCCCCACGGCGGCTCGTCTCCTGAGGTAACTGTAAATATGCACGGTTATCCCCGGTAGTTTTAATAACGCATGTTAAAAAAGGAAATGAAATGGCATTAGCAGCCGAAATGAAAGCGGAGATTATTGAGGAATATCAAATAGAAAAAGGGGATACCGGCTCTCCGGAGGTTCAGGTAGCCCTGCTGACTCACAATATTAATGCATTACAAGAGCACTTTCGTGCGCATAAAAAAGATCACCATTCACGACGAGGTTTAATTCGAATGGTGAACCAGCGACGGAAGCTGTTGGACTATTTAAAGAGTAAAGATGCATCTCGCTATTTAGAGTTGATCAAGCGTCTTGAACTGCGACGTTAGAGATGTAAAAGGAGAAATAATTTTGAATATAGTAGTGAAGGAATTTCAGTACGGCGACCAGCTGGTGAAACTGGAAACTGGTCGCATAGCCAAACAGGCTACAGGTTCGGTGATGGTGACCATGGGTAACACCATGGTGTTGTGTACCGTGGTGGGCGCGAAGACCGCTCGATCGGGACAGGCTTTCTTTCCATTAACTGTCAACTATCAGGAAAAGACCTACGCTGCGGGCAAGATCCCCGGGGGCTTCTTCCGCCGCGAAGGACGTCCAAGCGAGAAAGAGACCCTTACCTGCCGCCTGATCGATCGTCCAATCCGACCGCTTTTCCCCAAAGGCTTCATGAACGAGGTCCAAGTGATCTGTACGGTAATGTCCGTCGACAAGGATCAGGACCCGGATATCGCGTCTCTTCTGGGTACGTCGGCTGCCTTGTCAATCTCGGGTATCCCCTTTGCGGGGCCGATCTCGGCCGCGCGGGTTGGCTACAAAGACGGTAGCTACTTGTTGAATCCTGGCTACGAAACATTAGGCGAATCTATGCTCAGCATGGTTGTTGCCGGTACGGATTCAGCCGTGCTCATGGTGGAATCGCAAGCAGAAGAGCTGACCGAAGACGAGATGCTTGGCGCAGTTCTGTTTGCCCATCAGGAGATGCAGGTAGCGATCACGGCGATTAAAGAACTGGTGGCTGAAGCTGGCAAACCTCGTTGGGATTGGCAGCCAGCGGAGACGAATGAAGACTTGCTGAACGAGGTTTCGAGTCAGGTGAGAACCGAACTCGGTGATGCGTATCGAATAACCGATAAGATGATGCGTCAGAACCGTGTTGGTGAGCTGCGTAAATCCGTCGTAGAGGCTCTGTCGGGTGGCGAAGACGCGACACATTCGAGCGACGAGGTAAGCGACCTGTTCGCTAGGGTGGAAAAAGAAATTGTCCGCCAGCGGGTCCTCGATGGCGAACCACGTATCGATGGGCGCGACCTGCGTACGGTTCGGCCGATCAGTGTGGAAGTAGGCCTGCTGCCGAAGACTCACGGATCGGCTTTGTTTACACGCGGTGAGACCCAGGCCATCGTTGTAGTGACATTGGGTACGATGCGTGATGCCGCATTGGTGGACGCGCTGGAAGGTACGTTCAAAGACCCCTTTATGTTGCACTACAACTTCCCACCTTATAGCGTGGGTGAAGCCGGCTTCATGGCAGGTCCGAAACGTCGCGAGATCGGTCACGGTCGCTTGGCCAGACGCGGCGTGCAGGCGTTACTCCCCGATGTGGAAGATTTTCCCTATACATTGCGGGTTGTCTCGGAAATCACGGAGTCCAATGGTTCGAGTTCAATGGCCAGCGTATGCGGTACCTCGTTAGCATTGATGGACGCCGGGGTGCAGATCAAGGCAGCGGTGGCTGGCATTGCGATGGGCCTGGTGAAGGAAGGCAACAAGTACGCGGTGCTAACAGACATTCTCGGTGATGAGGATCATCTGGGTGATATGGACTTCAAGGTAGCTGGAACCGCCAAAGGCATCACGGCGCTGCAGATGGACATCAAGATCGACGGTATCACCGAAGAGATCATGGATATCGCTTTGCAGCAGGCCCACGAGGCGAGATTGCATATCCTGGACGAGATGAACAAGGTCATCGCTACGCCACGCGAAAGCCTCTCTGAGAACGCTCCTGCGATGACAACCGTCAAGGTCCATCCGGATAAAATCCGCGACATCATCGGCAAGGGTGGCTCCACCATACGCAGCATCGTAGAAGAGACGGGCGCGGAAGTGGATATCGACGATGATGGTCTGGTGCGTATCTATGCCGAGACAAACGCGGCGAAGGATGCAGCCGTTGCACGGGTGCTGGAGATCACGGCGGAAGCCGAGATCGGCAAGATCTACAAAGGCAAGGTGGCGAGCATCGTCGACTTCGGTGCTTTCATCACGATCCTCCCGGGCAAGGACGGGCTGCTGCATATCTCCCAGATCGCTCAGGAACGAGTCGAGAAAGTCTCTGATTATCTCGAAGCAGGACAGGAAGTGGAGGTGGTTGTACTCGACGTAGACCAACGGGGACGAATCAAGCTCAGCATCAAGGAGCTTGGTAACTACGCGCAAAGCGCGTAGTTACCGGAAAAGTTTGGGGTCAGGGTAGAAGCTTATCCCCCGACCTCGAACTTACGTCTCCTGATTAGCCCGATTTTCCACGAGCTCGTCCACCACGGCAGGTTCGGCCAGCGTCGAGATATCACCAAGGTCGTCCAATTCGTTTGCGGCTATTTTCCGCAATATTCGCCGCATGATCTTGCCTGAGCGAGTTTTGGGAAGTCCAGGTGCCCACTGGATGGCATCGGGCTTAGCAAAGGCGCCAATCTCACGGCGTACCATGTTAATGAGTTCCTCGCGCAGTTTGTCGGGGTCGTCGTTGTTGCCAGCCATGAGGGTGACGTAGGCATAAATGCCTTCGCCCTTTACCTCATGGGGGAAACCCACAACTGCCGCTTCGGCAACCGCCTGGTGCAGGACCAATGCACTTTCAACCTCGGCCGTTCCAATGCGATGACCCGAGACGTTCATCACATCATCCACCCGGCCGGTGATCCAGTAGTAGCCGTCAGCGTCACGCCGAGCTGCATCACCCGTGAAATAACAGCCTTCGTAGGCGGCGTAATACGTGTCGATTACCCGTTGGTGATGTCCATAAACACTACGGATCTGACCAGGCCAGCTGCTGGTGATGACCAGGTTGCCTGTGGCTTCGATCTCTTCGATGATGTCGCCCTGTTCGTCGACGAGTGCGGGAGTGACGCCGAAAAAAGGCCGGGTGGCCGACCCGGGTTTCAATTCCGTGGCGCCTGGCAACGGCGTGATCATGATCCCACCGGTTTCCGTCTGCCACCAGGTATCGACGATAGGGCAACGGCCCTCTCCTACGACCCGGTGGTACCACTCCCAAGCCTCGGGATTGATCGGCTCGCCGACGGTGCCCAGAAGATGAAGTGAGCTGCGCGACGTGCTGGTGACGAAATCGTCACCCTGGCCCATGAGCGCCCGTAATGCGGTTGGGGCGGTGTAGAAAATGTTGACCTGATGTTTGTCGATAACCTGCCAGCATCGTGATGCGTCAGGATAAGTTGGCACACCTTCGAACATGACTGTGATCGCGCCATTGGCTAGTGGTCCATAGACGATATAGGAGTGACCCGTGATCCAACCCACATCTGCCGTGCACCAGAAGACGTCACCCTCGTGATAGTCGAAAACGTATTTGTGGGTCATTGCGGCATAGAGCAGATACCCACCACTTGAATGCTGAACGCCTTTGGGTTTGCCGGTTGAACCAGAGGTGTAGAGGATGAAAAGTGGATCTTCCGCTTCCATCACAACCGGAGTACAGGTGGTTGCCTGGTGGGCTGTAAGGTCGTCGTACCACACGTCTCGGTCGGGGTTCCAGGACACACTTGCACCCGTGCGCCGCACGGTTATCACGGTGTGCACATTCGGACAGTCTGCGAGCGCGGTTTCGGTGTTTTCCTTCAAAGGAACTTCCCGGCCGCCGCGCAGGCCCTGATCGGCGGTAATTACCGTCTGGCAATCCGAGTCGAGAATCCGATCTTGCAGCGATTGCGGCGAAAAGCCACCAAATACCACTGAATGAATAGCGCCGATACGTGCGCAAGCCAGCATTGCGTAGGCTGCTTCCGGAATCATTGGCATGTAAATGCAGACACGATCGCCTTTGCCTACACCACGTTCCCGCAAACCGTTTGCCAACCTGCAAACCTCATCGTGCAATGCCTGATAGGTAATTAGCTTCTCTTGCGCTGGATCGTCACCCTCCCAGATGATGGCAGTCTGATCAGCCCGTGCCGGGAGATGACGGTCTATACAGTTGTAGCTGACATTGAGCTTGGCTCCGTCAAACCAACGAACGAGCCCTCTCGAGAAGTCAACATCGCGAACCGTATGCCACTTTTCGTACCAGTCGACGAACTTGTCAGCCTGCTCTGCCCAGAATCCCTCCGGATCGTCGATTGAGCGTTCGTACATGGCGTTGTACTGATCAAAGCTGATGTAGCAGCGATCGAGCATAAAATCGGGCACCGGCACGGTGTGAGTCATTTTTGCGTCCTCTCAACGATTTTCGCCATCACGCCCGTTTCGCCTTTCAGGTAGTCGATCAGCCCTTTGGTTGCCGTGTCTTGCCCGAGCGCCGAGTTGTCTCCCAACTGTTCGAAAATAGGTTCTGCCAGCTGCTTACCGAGTTCGACCCCCCACTGGTCAAAGGAGTTTATGTTCCAGAGTACCCCTTGGCAAAAAACCTTGTGTTCGTACATTGCTAACAAGGATCCCAACGTGAAAGGCGTGAGTTGGTCGAGCACCAGTGTTGTAGTTGCATGGTCGCCCGCCACGTTACAGTGAGACGATTTCGTTTGCTCGCCGATCATCATGGCCTGGCTTTGTCCCAGCGCGCTTGCGAGTAGCCAGCGTTGGTGAACATCATGAGTGTGGTCAGCATTGGCAATCAGAATAAAATCTGCCGTGAACGACCGCGTACCTTGATGCATTAGTTGATGGAAAGCGTGTTGCCCGTTGGACCCTTCTCCACCCCAAACGATGGGCATCGTGTGAATGCCAACCGGGCTACCATCGTTGTGTACGCTTTTCCCGTTGCTCTCCATTTCGAGTTGTTGAAGGTACTCCGGCAGCAGGGCCAGCCGGTGGTCATAGGGAAGGATGGCGTGATTGCTCACGCCGAGGAAGTTGTAATTCCACACGCCTGCCAGGGCGAGCAACAGCGGGAGATTGTTTTCGATCGGGGCTTGCTGGAAATGGGTGTCCATGGCGTGCGCGCCGTTTAACAAATCCTGAAAACCAGCCGCACCAATAGCCAGCGCAATCGGTAACCCAACCGCAGACCACAACGAGAACCGGCCGCCTACCCAATCCCAGACCGGAAAGAGGTTGTCTTCTTTGATCCCGAACTGGCGGGCTGCTTCGATGTTGGCCGTAACGGCGACGAAGTGTTGGGAGAGTGCCTTTTGGTTCGCCGTGCGTTCCAGAAACCAACTGCGCGCTGATGCGCCGTTTACTTGTGTTTCGAGTGTGGTGAACGATTTGGAAACCAGTATAACCAGCGTGGTTTCTGGATTGAGACCTGCAAGACATCGATCGATCGCTTCACCGTCGATGTTTGCAAGAAAGTGGAACCGAAGCCGTTCCGGGTACTGAGTTTGCAGTGCCGCTACAACCAGCCTTGGTCCAAGATACGAGCCGCCTATGCCGATGTGGACGATGTCGGTGAACGACTTCCCTGTGTAACCCCGCCGTTCACCCGAACGTACGTCATCCGCAAAACAGACGAACCGCTGAAGCGTCTCTTCAACGATCTCTCTGACGATCTCTGGTCGTTGCGCATACGGGGCTCTCAGCGCGGTGTGCAACGCGGGTCGGTGTTCTGAGCTATTAATCTCGGCCCCTTCGAAGAGCCGCCTGCGCTGTTCTGCGAAGCCGCGTTCGTTGGCAAGTTCGATCAGGGCAGCGAGGGTCGGTTGATCGAGACGTTGTTTGGACAGATCCAGCAGCAGCTTGTGGTTACCCAGCGTTACGCAAAAACTCGAGTGCTCGAACCCACCGGTTGCTGCGGAAAGATCACCAAGCTTCGATTGAATGCTCAGTGCGGCCAACCGCATCAGCTGTTTCCAGGCTGGTAGATCCTGCGGCATGGGACTGGTGGGCACTCTCTCTACCTGAAATTTACAGCAGTGTCGGATTTGGGTTGAAGTACTGACGCAAACCATCCATCGCGAGCACTTGATCGAGCAGCGCCTCAAAATGTGAGTTGTTGTTGGCGAAATCGATCTCGGTTGCGTTGATCACAAGTAGGGGTGCTGCGTCGTAAAAGTGGAAGAACTCCGTGTATGCACTATTCAGAAGTTCCAGATAGTCGCTGTCGATTGCCCGTTCGTAACTGATGCCACGTTGGCGAATTCGCTGGAGGAGAACACTGACGGGTGCCTGCAGGTAGATCACCAGGTCGGGCGTTACAGGTTGGATAGCCAGGTTCTCAACTATCTGGCGATATAGGGAATACTCGTTGTCGTCGAGCGTCGCGCGCGCAAAAAGATCGTCTTTTTCCATGAGGAAATCCGCGACCAAAGTGGGACCCAGCAGATCGTTTACGCCGAGTTCAGACATTTGGCGGGCGCGATTGAGCAGAAAAAACAGCTGAGTTGGCAACGCGTGCCTCCGACCTTCACGGTAGAAACGGTCGAGAAACGGGTTGTCAAAAGCCGGCTCCAGGAGTACAGGGTAGCGAAATGTTTCGGCCAATCTGTTTGCTAACGTGGTCTTGCCGACGCCAATGGGTCCTTCTACAACAATGTAACGGGGCAGATCGTGTCCTTCGAGCTTCTGGCTGAGGGCGCCGGTGTAGTCGGTCGTGGTTTTTGCTTGAGCTAGTGTGTTCATGAAAAAGGACTGCTCCTACGCCACATGATGGACATGGGTTGGTTGCTGTTCAATTGCCGGAAGACTTCGAGCGACGCCTGCGCCGCCGCTTTCGTTTTGGTTGGGTTGAACGACGGGCGTCCACCATCGCCTCGCGTTCCTCAGGATCGCACTCCTGATAGGTCGTCCACCAGGCGGCTGCTTCCGCAATTTCGGGAGCGTGGTCGCTTGCGGCTCGAAATACCAGAAAGTCGTAAGCCGCACGAAATCGCACATGTTGGTAAACGCGGCTGACGGATCGCGCCAGACGTGTTTCAAGACGACCCTGCAGGCTCCACACATCACGTGCAAAGTGGGAGAATCGACGCGGAATGGAGGTAACCTGCTGTTGCATGCTGACAGCCTCGCTTGCGGCAAGCGCGCGTGCCTCTGCCGGTCGGCTCGTTACCGCGTACATGGCGGTTCGGGCCAGATAATCTTCCCATAGAAGTACAGCGATGAGGAATCCCGGGGTGACCGGTTTGTTTTCGGCGATTCGAGCGTCGGTATTGGCCATGGTCAGCTGCACGAGGTTCGCCTCGGGCGGTGTAACTGGAAAGAGCGCTGCACATAGTGGTGATGGGGCGAGCAGTTCCCAGGCCTTAGCAGCGTAACCGGACATGAACAGTTTGAGTACTTCGTCGAAAAGTCGGGCGGAAGGAATGGCCGCAAGTAACGGAGCAGTTTGCGGAAACTCGGCAACGATCGCCGGGTCCAGGGAAAAACCTAGCTTCGCCTGAAACCGGACAGCGCGAAGGATTCGTACTGGATCTTCGCGGATTCGCACCCTGGGCTCTCCGATGAAACGTAGTTGGTTCGCAGCCAGATCTTTGAGACCACCGACGAAATCCAGTACTTCACCGCTGACAGGATCGTAGTACAAGGCATTGACGGTGAAATCGCGCCGGAAAGCGTCCTCATGCAACGAACCATACACGTTGTCTCTGAGTATGAGTCCGCTGGCATCGTGTAAACGCTCGTCGTGCGCCTCGGATGACTGGGATTTGCGAAAGGTCGATACCTCGATGATGTCCCTCCCATAACGCACATGGGCGATGCGAAACCGTCGTCCTACGAGTCGAGAGCGACGAAACAGACGTCGGACTTCCTCCGGAGTTGCGCTGGTGGCTACATCGAAGTCTTTGGGTTGTACACCGAGCAACAAGTCTCTAACGCAACCACCGACCAACAGGGCCTGAAAACCGGCATCGGTGAGGTGATCTGTGACATCCAGAGCGTTTGGGTCAATTCGTTTGCGGGTGACACCATGCTGTTTTGCGCTCAAGCGGGTCGGCTCGGAAGGTTGTTCGCTCAAGAGCTGTCCCGACGTGGACCGCGCTTCTTGGTTTTCTTCCGGGGAATTTTAAGGCGTTGTCTGCGTTCCCATAGACTTTTCCGGCTGATGCCCAACTTCTCAGCAAGCTCGGTCTCGGTGAGCTGTTCCTGATGGGTGGTTACAAAACTCACGAAGTAGTCTTCCAGCGAGGTCTGATCGCTGGCAGCGACCTGAACTTCTGGAGCCGCAGGTTTGGGGATCTCGATGGCCAACAGGTTCGCTTCGATATTTTTGCCATCACACAGGATTACCGCGCGCTCAACGGCGTTTTCGAGTTCCCAGACGTTGCCTGGCCATGGATAGGCCAACATGGCACGACGAGCGTCGGCCGAAAAGCTCATGGAAATTTTCGCGAGCTTCCGGGTAGTTCGCGCAAGAATAGCATCGGCCAGCAACAATACGTCCTCCTCACGTTCGTGTAATGGTGGAATAGTGAGAGTTACGACGTTCAGCCGGTAGAATAGATCTTCGCGAAACTGCTCGCTGGCGATAAGCTTCTGCAGATCTCGATGGGTAGCGGTAAGCAAACGCACATCGACGCGGATCGGCTCGGCAGAACCGATGCGGCGAATCTCGCCTTCCCGGAGGACCTGCAATAAGCGTGCTTGCGCGTCTGTGGGAAGTTCTCCGATTTCATCGAGGAACAGAGTTCCCCCGTTGGCCGCTTCCAGCAAGCCGTTACGCGAAGCGCCATGTTTTGTGTTGTCCGTATCAACGCGACCGAAAAGCTCCGCTTCGATGAGACTTGCAGGTATTGCCGCACAGTTCAGCGATATCATCGGTGCAAGGTGGCGCGTGCTGGCGGCATGTAATGCATGGGCTACCAGCTCCTTGCCGGTACCTGAATCGCCTTGGATCAGAACTGAGGCATTGGTGGGTGCGATTTTTGCTATGCGCTCGAATAGTTCGAGCATGGCGGGGCATCGACCAATCATGGGAAAGTCGACGCTGTCTGTACCGACGCGCGCAGAATTCATGATCCTGTGCACGGCCTGGCTCAACTCGTCAGTCGCTAACGGATAGGTGAGATAGTCACTTGCACCTCGTTTGATGGCGGCGACTGCTTCTGCAATGTTACCTTCGTGGGCTACCAGGATGACAGGTACGGAGCCGGCAACATCGAGCACGGTTGCGTAACCGTCCGAATGAGGCGCGGAGGAAGAAACAACGCACAGAACGTCGCTGATGTCGAAGGGCTTAGCCAAATCCTCGGGGGTTACTTCTTTTACAGCGAAGCCACCGTTTTCCAGAAGCTGCCGCAGCTGCCTTCGATCCTCGAGATCAGGTTCTACGAGAAGTACGTGGGTCATGGATTTCCATGGTACCAAAGGCGCTGGCCAGACTCACGGGGCGGCTAGCGTCTTTACCGCAGGAATAGCATCGATTGACCAGTTGCCAATTCCCCAATTCAACAGCGCTTCGCATGACCAGAACCCGCTTTCAGCGGGGGGGTTTTGTCCGAGCAGGCACAGTATCTGGTAAAGATTCTCCCCAGCGAGTGCGCTGTCAACGGGCGCTGCATGGTATTGTTTGGAGAGTTTTTGCCCATTTGCGCTCACGAGTGTGGGAATGTGCGCATAGCTCGGCGGCTCGAGACTTAACAGCTCCATCAGATAAAGCTGTCTTGGCGTGTTGTCCAGCAGATCCGAACCTCGCACCACCTGGGTCGTCTCTACGCTGCCGTCGTCAACGGCTGTCGCCAGCTGATAGGCAATCAGGCCATCGCGGCGTTTGACGATGAAATCTCCGACAGTCTCGCAGAGAGAGTTTTGCTGTCGTCCTTGGATCCGATCTATGAACTGAAGCGTGGCATCAGCTACCTTCACGCGCAGCGCCGTTTCGGGCTCTGGGTCTCGCAGGTTCCGACAGGTGCCGGGATAGACGGTTATCCCGCGTAGCTGCCGTCGCGAACAATGGCAATAAAACGTCCTGCCAGTGGTGTTAAGCGTGTGTAGAGCAGCCTCGTAGTGCGCCAATCGTTGACTCTGCCAGACGATGGTTCCGTCCCAATGAAGTGCGTGGGCAGCCAGGGTGCGAATGATGTCGTCGGCAGCACCAGGCACATTGCGGGGCGTATCGATATCGTCGATACGCAGATACCATGGGACGTCCTGGGAGCGGGCGTCGAGGAAACTGGCGGTTGCAGCCAGCAGCGAGCCCATGTGCAAAGGCCCGGTTGGTGACGGTGCAAATCGCCCGCTGGAGGTGCTCACGAGGAGACGTTGAGACTGTTAGCCGCGGAGTTGTTTCTCTTTGATTTCGGAGAGAGATTTACAATCGACACACTGGGTTGCCGTTGGACGTGCTTCCAACCGGCGTAAACCGATTTCCACACCGCAGGTATCACAATACCCATAATCTTCCAGATCTAACCGCTCGATGGTCTGATCGATCTTTTTAATGAGCTTGCGTTCCCTGTCCCGGGTGCGAAGTTCGATACTGAATTCTTCTTCTTGCGTCGCCCGGTCGGCGGGGTCGGGGAAGTTCGCTGCTTCGTCGCGCATGTGATGAACCGTACGGTCCACTTCTTCCATCAAATCCAGACGCCATTGCTGGAGAAACCCGCGAAAGTGCGCTTGTTGCCTCGAGCTCATATAGGCTTCGGTTTTTTTCGGCTGATAGGGAGTGTAATTCTTGAATGGTGAATCAGCCGGTTTTGGAACCGTTTTTTTACGTGCTTTAGCCGCCATATCTCGTTTGATCCTGTACTGACAGTTCGTGACCACCTCAAGGGGTGGCTTCGAATAGGCCTGAAAACGAAGGGCGCGTAAGCTACCAGAACAATTTGCCGTTGACCATATAAACTGGCTAATTTTTTGCGGTCTGCAACGCGACCTCTGTGATATGACTCATGGTCGGGGAATTGCTGGGAGAAATAAGTGAAGTATGCTGCCCGCCTCGAGCGTATAGCGCCTTTTCGGGTCATGGAATTGATGGAAAGGGCTAAATCACTCGAAGCTGTTGGACATCGCGTGGTTCACTTCGAGGTGGGGGAGCCGGATTTTGTCACTGCAGCTCCCATCGTCGCCGCCGGGAAACGTGCGCTGGATGCCGGTGAAACCAAGTACACGCAAGCATTGGGGATTCCGGGGCTGCGTGCACGAATTGCCAGGTATTACGCCGAGCACCTCGGCGTCAACGTTCCCGAACAGCGGGTTGTCATTACATCGGGTGCAAGCGGGGGGTTGCTCTTGCTCAGTGCGTTGTTGCTGAATCCCGATGAAGAACTGCTCATGGCCGATCCGGGGTATCCTTGCAACGAGGTATTTGTGAGTCTCGTCAACGGTGTTGCAGTGCGGATACCCGTTACCTCCAACCAGGATTTTCAACTCGCGTCCCCGGATGTTACCGCCAGGTGGGGGGCGCAGACTCGGGGTGTACTAAT
>SMWK01000099.1 GCA_004356895.1 Gammaproteobacteria bacterium | reverse complement strand
CCATGGAACGCGATCAGATGCAACGTGGTGCTGAGGGGGTCGCATGAGCATAAAACGTATTCATCATGTGGCCTATCGCTGCAATGATGCGAAGGAAACGGTCGACTTCTACCGATCCAAGTTAGGCATGGACTTCAAACTCGCCATTGCAGAAGATCGAGTGCCTTCAACACAAGCACCAGATCCGTACATGCATGTGTTTCTTGATGCGGGTATGGGCAACGTGCTGGCTTTCTTCGAATTACCAGATTCACCCGCGATGGGCCGTGATCCCTGTACGCCTGCTTGGGTTCAGCACATCGCCTTTGAAGTGGAGACTACCGATGAGCTTCTGGCGACGAAAGCGCGCCTGGAAGAAGCGGGCCTCGAAGTCGTCGGGCCGGTTGACCATGGAATTTTCGATTCCATCTACTTCTCCGACCCTAACGGTCACCGGTTGGAATTAACTGTTAACAAAGGCACGGACGAAGAACTGGCTCGTCTCCGACTCGTCGCAGACGACATGCTCGACGAGTGGAGCCGTACCAAACGTGCACCGAAACACGCGGCCTGGTTGCATAAGTGAACTTACGTTATTTCGGCTCCAGCACCACAACCGGAATCTCACGATCCCCCGCGGATTTCTGATAATCGTGGTAGGGAGGGTAAACCTCTCCTAGCTGTGACCAGAGGTCTTCCCGTTCAGCACCGCTTACGGTGCGAGCCGTGGCGTCCATCTCGTCCCGACCCACCTGAACGTGGCAGTTAGGTTCGGCGACCAGGTTGAGATACCAAGCCGGGTGTGTGGGCGCGCCACCTTTAGAGGCAATAATTACGTAGTTGTCGCCGATCTTTTTATAGATCAGCGGCAGCGGGCGCGGTTCGCCGGACTTGCGCCCGGTGCTCGTCAACAGCAGGGTCGGTAACAGGCCTTCACCACCCGCCATGGTGGCGTCCCACATGTGAGCTTTGTCGGGATCTTCCCGATACAGTCTGACATGATCGGCAATCCATTTCGGTAGCCCAGCAGGGAGGTCGCTCATGATATTTTCCTATCGATTGTCGTTTTGGGAGATTTTTATTCGGCCATCTTGGGCCAAGCGTTACTCAACAACACAATTCTCTCATTATCGGGTGGATGTAGCACGCGCCTAAGGAGGCTCAGGTAACAATGTTCCTGGGTACGTCACGAAAAGGCCCCGTATCAAATCTGGGTTCTTTCGGCATGCCTAATACCCGCTCGGAGATGATGTTGCGTTGGATTTCGTCGGTGCCTCCGGCGATGGAAGTTGCTGGTACCGAAACTAAGATCTCGGCGATAGTGCCCCCCAGGGGACTCTCCTGCCCCGTGAGCATCACGTCAGTTTGTGTGATTAACGTGTGCACGTGCGCACAGGCTCGCGCGATATTGCTTGCAGCCAGCTTGCCGAGCGATCCCTCCGGTCCTTGGGGCCGTCCTTGTTGCTGGGCAGCGCGTGCACGCCGTGCTGTCCACTCTGCTGATTTGGAGAGGATGAGCAGCTTGGCGATTTCCTGACGGATATGTGAATCCGTGATGGTGCCGGTTGCTTTGGCGCGCTCAACGATGAGATCTACGCGTCCGGCGCGTTGTGGATACCATTTGTAGGGCTCCATTACCGTTGCGATTTCAGCGCGCTCCTCGTCGTAGATGTTTCCCTTGCGAGGTCCTTCTCTCGAGGTGCCGTGCAGGCCTCCGGCACCGCGCCGCTCATGTGCGAGGGTGGTCATTGCAACTTGCCAGCCATTCCCCTCGGTTGAGACCAGGTGTTCGGGTGGAATTTTCGCGTCGGTAAAAAACACCTGATTAAACGAAGCGTGTCCATTCATTTGTCTTAGAGGTTGTACGTCGACACCGGATTGTTCCATCGCCAACACGAAGTAGGAAAGACCTTTGTGTTTTGGCTCGTCCCAATCGGTGCGCGCCAACAGCAACCCGAATTGGGCGTGGTGTGCGCTTGTCGTCCAGAGTTTCTGTCCGTTGATGATCCAGTTGTCACCATCGAAGTCGGCACGGGTTGTTGCGCCGGCCAGATCTGATCCGCTGCCGGGTTCGCTGAAAAGCTGGCACCAGGTGTCTTCACCGGTGAGGATGCGGCGCAAAAACCGATCTTTGTGAAAATCGCTACCGTGTTCCAGAAGCGTCGCAGCGGCCAACATGCGAATGCCGGTTTTTGCGACCCCAACCGCATTGGCACGGGCGAATTCATCGTCGACCACCTGGCCTAGACTCACGGGTAAACCTTTGCCATACCATTCGACGGGCCAATGGGGAACCCCCCAGCCAGAGTCCGCCAGCTTGTTGCGCCAATCAACGAGCTTAGCGTTCGGATCCCAGTTAGCCTTCAGCCAGTCGCGTACGTCACGGCGCACGTTCTCTTCGTTAAAGTCCGCCATGGCTTAGCCTCCCCACTGTTGCATTAGCAGTTCACGGTGATAACTCGGCAACCCCAGAAACGCTTCCGAACTTTTTGCGCGCTTGAACCAGAGGTGTGTGTCGTTGTCCCAGGTAAAGCCGATACCGCCGTGGATCTGGATACAGGTGGCGGCGGTGCGAACGTAAGCGTCGGATGCAGCGGCTTTGGCCAACGACGCGAGCGCTGACGTGTCTGGATCGTCTTCGGAAGCCACTTGCGCGGCATGGTATGCAGCCGACTTTGCCAACTCCACGTCGAGCAACATGTCCGCGCACTTGTGTTTGATGGCTTGAAACGAACCGATGGCCCGTCCGAACTGCATACGCATCTTGGCGTATTCGATAGCGGCCTCCAGCAACGCCTGCGCACCGCCAACCATTTCGTTGGCCAGCGCAACTGCTGCCTGGTCGAGTGTTTTGGACAAGGGTGCAAAACCAGCACCGAGATCTCCAAGGAGTGTGGCTTGGGCGTTGTTGAATTCGATGTGGGCAAGCTTTCGGGTTGCATCCATGGGCGCAAGTGCGCGACGAGTGACGCCATCAGCGTTACCGGCAAGGGTGAACAACGACAGTTCCTCAAAGCCTGCTGATCCTGGGTTACGAGCAACAACAACCAACAGATCAGCTAGACAACCGTCCAGAACGAAACTTTTTGTGCCACTTAGTTGGAAGCCGTCAGCGGTGGGTGAAGCGATGCACTCGATACCTGCCGCATCCCAGCGTCCGTTGGGTTCGGTGACGGCTAATGTCGCCAACCGCTCACCACTGGCGATGGCCGGCAGCAAGTCGAGTTTCTGGGATTCGAATGCTGTGTTCAGGATCGCATTGGCGGCTAACACGGTGGAGGAGAAGTAGGGCGCGCACAACAGGGAACGGCCGAGTTCTTCCATCACGATGCCGAGTTCCACGGGTCCAAATCCTGCGCCGCCGTATGCCTCGGGAATAGGTATTGCGGGTAGCCCCAGGTCCTCGCTCAGCTGGCGCCAGACGTTGGGATCATAACCCTCCTCGGTTTCCATCAGTCGCCGGACTTCGCTGGTAGGAGATTTCTCCTTGAGAAAACGTTGTACGATCGAGCGGAACTGTTCCTGCTCATCGGTAAAGCTGTAGTCCATTATCATCCCCTCGTATCCCTGCCACACGAGCGCATATTGCCAAACCGGCACCCAAGTGGCCACACGAGCGCACGATCAACTGATAGACTGTCGAGTGCTACGGGAGTGAGCTTTCAGGACAAACCCCTGAAAGTTGAGAAAATAACACAAGTTAGGCGAAGCGCTTTTCCACTAGAAATGGGAATACGGATAACTCGCGGCAGAAAACGGAGGTCCACGTGAAGAGAACACGAATGCGGCAACTTGAAGGTCGACTTATCGCGTTTGTCGTGGGTACATTGTTGACCGGAACCGTAGTCGGTGCCGTAGTCGGTGCCGTTGGCGGAGCCGAATGGCGGAACTACGGCGGCGATCAGGGCTCACACAAATACGCTCCGTTGGATCAGATCAACGCGCACAACGTGAGTTCGTTGCGGGTCGCCTGGAGCTGGAACTCGCCAGATAACGAACTCGTTGCAAAAGACCCGAGCTTGACCCCTTGGGGGTTCAAGTCGTCTCCGCTCATGATAGACGGTGTGCTTTACATCAGCACGTCACTGAACCAGGTGGCGGCCATTAACGCCAGTACCGGCAAGCAACTCTGGGTGTTCGACACCGAAACCTGGAAACTCGGCCGCCCCGCGAATCTCGGCTTCAATCACCGTGGTGTCGGCTATTGGACCGATGGGAAAGTCGCGCGCATTCTCATGCCTACCAACCACGCGTATTTATGGTCCCTCGATGCAAAAACCGGCAAGCCGGACCCGAATTTTGGCGACAACGGTGTGGTTGATCTGGCCGTTGGTCTGGGGCGAGAGATCAATCGGCGTCTGTATTCGGTGATCAGTGCACCGATGATCATCAAGGACGTGGTTGTCGTTGGCTCTTCGATTTCCGACGGTCCGCGCCAAAAAGAGATGCCCCCCGGTCACGTTCGAGGGTTTGACGTGCGCACCGGCGCGCAGCGGTGGATATTCCACACCATCCCACAGGGTGATGAGTTCGGTGCGGATACCTGGGAGAACGACTCTTGGAAGTACAGCGGCAATACCAATGTCTGGACAGTGATGAGCGCCGACCCGGAGCTGGGTTACGTTTATCTGCCTACTGGCACGCCCACCAACGACTGGTATGCGGGCCACCGACTGGGTGACAACCTGTTCGCAGAAAGCCTGATCTGTGTGGATGCACAAACCGGTAAGCGGGTGTGGCATTTTCAGATGGTGCATCACGGACTCTGGGACTACGACTTACCAGCGGCCCCGAATCTCGTGGATATCGTCGTCGAAGGCAAGGCAATCAAGGCGGTTGCCCAGGTTTCCAAGCAAGCCCATATCTACGTTTTTGATCGTGTCACCGGGGAGCCCGTGTGGCCGATCGAGGAGCAACCCGTTCGGCAGAGCAAAATACCGGGAGAGAGATCGTCGCCGACTCAGCCCATCCCGAGTCGACCTATGCCGTTCGACCTGCAGGGGATCTCGGACGATACGCTGATCGATTTCACGCCGGAGTTGCGGGCGGCCGCGCAGAAGATTCTCGAGCCTTACGATTATGGTCCGCTATTTACGCCACCCTCGCTCAACGGGACGATTAATTTGCCTGGCTGGGGAGGCGGGGCGAACTGGTCGGGTGCGGCGGTTGATCCGGAGACGGGGATAATCTACATCCCGTCATCGACTGGTCCGATGGTGGTGCAGCTTAAGAAATCAGATCCCGAGAGAACCAACTTCAACTATGTGCGTACTAGTGGCGTAAGTCGGATTCGTGGACCAGCAGGACTACCACTGACGAAACCGCCTTATGCGCGTATCACCGCCATCGATCTCAATACGGGCGAACATGTCTGGATGGTTCCCCATGGCGAGGGGATTCGCCAGAAGATCATCGATATGGGCATAGCGGATCCCGGGCCGGTGGGTGCGCGAGGAAGTGCAGGCCCGGTGTTGACGAAAAGTCTGCTATTCCTCGCCCAGGGAAGTCGCCGACAGAAGTCGTTGCTACGCGCCTACGACAAATCCACCGGCGCGGTAGTTCATGAGATGGAGTTACCCGGGATGCCTTATGGAACTCCAATCACCTATATGAGTAACGGCAAGCAGTTCATTTCACTGACGATTGTCGAGGGGACGCAGGCGAAACTCATTGGGTTATCGTTGTAAGGACAGGACACTAAATAACCCCTCGTTGACGTAGTGTGTCAATTGCAGATTGGGAATAGCCGATCTCGGTGAGTAACTCCACCGTGTGCTCACCGAGACGCGGCGGTGGTTTGTTGCCCACCGGCCCATCGACGTTTGTTTGATATCCGGCACGCACCAGCCGTACGGTCTGTCCTTCTCGAAACCGAGAAGGGATGTCGATAAAAACGCTACGGTGCTCGAATTGCTCGTCTACTACGACATCTTCTATGCGGCGAATGTCGGAACACGGAACGTTGGCGGCTACCAGTCTGGCAATCCAGTTTGACGTGGTGTCTTTGTTCAGTTTCTCGCTCAACGCGCTAAAAACTTCGTCGTAGTTTGCCATGCGGGCTTTCGGCGTCGCATAAGCGGGATCATCCAACATCCTTTCGCAGCCTAAGACCTTTAGCAACGACAGCACCTGTGTTGCTCGCAGGGCAACGATTTGAATATAACCGTCCGCCGTCTGGAAGACGTTTCCCGTTGGATGACCGGAAGGTGATTTATTGCCAATCAATTCAGGTAGATTGCCTTGGTCGAGGAGGCAACTGCTGACCTGCGGGGTTTGCATCACGATCGCTGTGTCCATCATGGCCACATCCAGATACTGACCTTCACCAGTTACCTTCTTGCGGTAAAGAGCCGCGGAGATTGCGAAAGCGCTGTTCAGTGCTGTCGCCATATCCACAGGCATATAACCCGTGCGAGTCGGCCCGGTTGCCGCATGCCCGTTCAGTGACATCATGCCGGAGTCGGCCTGGATGGCCCCGTCGTAGGCCGGGTAGGCGGATTTGGGTCCCGTCTGTCCGTATCCGGAAACCGAACAATAAACAAGGCCTGGCCGGATGGTCGCCAGGGTTGCGTAGTAGAACCCGAATCGGGCCATGACAGCTGGT
>SMWK01000098.1 GCA_004356895.1 Gammaproteobacteria bacterium | reverse complement strand
TGCTCGTGGTAGCGCTGGGGATCGGTTTCCTGTTGGGTCGCAGGGAACGACGCAGACAACCGCGCAATTCCGGCATGGTCGCACAGGACTACTTCCGTGGTCTTAACCATTTGCTGAACGAGCGCCACGACCTCGCCATCGATACATTCGTCGAGGCGATGGTCGTGGACAACGATACGGTCGATACCCATCTTGCGCTGGGCAGCCTGGTGCGTCGCCGTGGCGAGGTGGACAAGGCGATTCGTATTCATCAGAACCTGCTCGCTCGGCCGGTTTTGTCGAGCAACCATCGCACCCAGACGGAACTTGAGCTGGCACGGGATTATCTCGTCGCAGGGCTGCTTGGGCGAGCCGAAAACTTGTTACTCGAGCTTGCCCGCAAAGGTTCGGAGAAAACCGTCGCCCGGGAACTGCTGCTGGAGATCTACCAGCGCGAAAGCGATTGGGATCAGGCGGTGGTGGTGGGTCGGGATCTTGCCCGGCAGGATCGTTCCGTCCGCACGAAGCTTGCTCACTTCCAATGTGAGTTGGCGGAGATTGCCCTGGACAAAGGGGACCTTCGTGGGGCGCGGGTAGAGCTTGCCAAAGGGTCGAATTTTGACGCGGGATGTGCGCGGGTGAGCCTGGTGGGTGCAAAAGTGGAATTCGAAGCGAAAAGGTATCGCGAGGTAAAACGGCTGTTGCGCAAAACGCGCAGTCAGGATGCCGCTCTGGCCGTTGAATCACTTGCGATTTATCGAGCGGCGAGCAACGAACTCGACGATGAGAAGGGTTATGTAAGTTATCTCAAGGAGTGTTTGCTGAGCGCGCCCCATTTAGAGGTTATCGAAGAACTTTTACATTACGTTGAGCGAGAACAGGGTGCTGTGGCAGCGCGGGAGTTCGTGGTCGAACAGTTGCTCAAGAACCCAAGCCTCGGCGGATTCGTCACTCTGTTGAAGCATATGGACCGTGAAGGCACATTGTTAACTCGGGAGCAACTGACATTGGTTCGGCGATTCTCTCAGTCTTTACTCCACAAGCAACCGAACTATCGATGCAGCAATTGTGGATTCAGCGGACACACTCTCATGTGGCAGTGCCCGAGCTGCCGGACGTGGGGCAGCATTAAACCAATTCTGTACATCGACCGCGAACAATAAAACAATTTGCATCGATTCGATTGGCTCACAACGCAGGATGGCCTTTGCTTAGCTCCAATCGTGGCAATGTCACGCCTGACTTTCGACCGCCTTGGTTAGTCTTGCGATCCCATTAATCGAACTGAAAGGAGATTCCATGGTTAGTCTGCTGCAGCGCTGGCTCCTGGTTTGCGCACTGGCAATGGCGGGTTCTGTTCTGGCAATTCCCGACGATGGACCTCGGGTGAACATCAATTCCGCTAACGCTGAGACAATCGCCGAAGTATTGGACGGTATTGGTCTCATTAAAGCTGAAGCCATCGTACGTTATCGCACGGAGGTTGGTGAGTTCCGCGATGTCTACGAGCTTGCCAACGTTAAAGGAGTAGGCGAGCGTACCGTTAAGCTGAATGAAGCGCGCATAACCCTGGAGGATTAGTCGGCTTCCGGGGCACGCCCGGGTACGTAGGTCGTGCCCGGGCACCTTTTCTTTTCCAGGCTTTCTGTATAGGTTGGTGTGGAACTTCAACGTGGTCGAATCGCTGCTCGGCGAAGTCATGGAAAACCAACGTAGCGCTCTGCTTATCTACGACGGCGAATGCCCGTTTCGCAGCCGATATGTCCGGATGTTGCGGCTGCGCGATAGCATCGAATTGCGACTTTTAGATGCTCGTAGTGGTGCGCCAGAGGTTCACGAGGTTGTCGCTGCAGGTTTCGATCTTGACGAAGGGATGGTGTTGAAACTGGGTGAGGAGTTCTATCACGGCGATCGCTGTATCGAGGTGTTGGCTTCGTTGAGTTCATCCGTTGGCTTGGCCAATCGTTGTTTCGCTGCCGTTTTTCGCTCGCATACGGCAGCGCGTGCCCTCTATCCGGTATTACGATTCTTCCGCAACCTTACGTTGCGTTGTCTTGGGCGCAACAAGTTGGATCTCAGTTCCTGATGTGCGGTTATTCTTGGCTTGGTGGTGGCCAAATGATCCGACGCGAGAGAACTTCTTGACGCATTCCACTTGGAACGTCTATACGATGGATTGCTCGAGTGTGAGGTGCACGGGTGAAGATCTTATTCGTCGTGAACGAAGCAAAATTCTTCCTCTCTCATCGGTTACCCATAGCTGAGGAAGCGTCCAGTCGCGGTTACGAGGTGATGGTGGCGTGTGGCGAGGGCACTGGTGAGCAGAAACTGGTTGCGTTGAATATCAAGTACCGGACGCTTCCGCTGTCGCGCAGTGGTATCAATCCCATGGAGGAGTTGCGGACGTTTCGCACGCTGCTGAAAATCTACCGGGAAGAGCGACCCGATCTGGTGCATCACATCACGATCAAACCCGTGCTCTATGGAACAGCGGCTGCCAGGTGGAGCAAGGTTCCCGCGGTGGTCAACGCGGTGCCCGGAATGGGGTTCATTTTTACTCGTCGCGGGCAGATTGCGGCACTGCGCAGATCGTTTGTGAATCTGGGGTACCGAATCGCTTTGTCTCACTCGAATATGCGCGTCATTTTCCAGAACATCGAGGACATGCGCGGCTTCTTAGGGCACGCGATTATTGGCCGCCATCAGGCGGCGTTGATCAGGGGTGCTGGAGTCGATCTGAACTTGTTCAGAAGTACGCCTGAGCCCGCAGGTCACATCACTTTCGTTCTGGTCGCCCGCATGTTGCGCGACAAAGGAGTGCGGGAGTTCGCCGAGGCTGCAGAGATCGTCAAGGAACAGTACCCCGAATGGCGTTTTCGGTTGGTCGGCGAAGTGGATCCGGGTAATCCGTCCTCGCTTTGCAAAGAGGAGATAGACGCCTGGCAGACAAGGGGTGTAGTGGAGTGGTTGGGTCAGCGAGACGATGTGGAACTTGTGATCGCAGCCGCCCACGTCGTGTGTTTGCCCTCGTATGGGGGCGAAGGGTTGCCCAAAGCATTGTTGGAGGGTGCCGCAAGCGGGCGGGCGATGATCGCTTCCGACATACCCGGGTGTCGTGAGGTCGTAAGAGATGAAGTCACCGGCATAACGGTACCGCCTCGCGATGCCAAAGCGCTTGCGCAGGCTATGCTGCGCTTGGGAGAAGACCCGCCATTGCGTGCTCGTTTGGGCCGCTCTGCACGGCAGAAAGCTGAAGCGGTGTTCTCCGTTGAAGATGTCGTCCGCCATACCTTTCTGGTGTACGAAGAGCTGTTAGCAACATGACTACGGCAGTTGTTACTGGTGCGGGCGGATTTATCGGAAGGCATTTGTGCGCGCGATTGGTGGCGGAAGGTTGGACGGTAAAAGTAATCACGCGTGGCACCGCGCCAGCCAATACCCAAATGCTCAAGACGGCCCTTGATGCCGAAAACAACGAGCTTGTGGGAGGTTTTCTGAATGCCCAGGTCGTGTATCACCTCGCTGGTTTGGCGCACGAGGGCGTCGCGCACAACAATCGGGCTGCACTGCAGGGCGTCAACGTGAACGGCACGGTATCAGTTATTAAGGCTGCCGTGGAGGCGGCAGTACCGGCGGTCGTGTGGCTCAGCTCGATTAAGGTACTGGGGGATGTCAGCGATGATCCTTTTCGGCCCGAAGATCCCTACCGGCCCGGGAATGCATACGCGCAAAGCAAAATGGCTGCAGAACTCGCGCTGGCAGGCATCTGCACTGGAAGCACTCGAGTAGCGATCGTTCGGCCGCCGCTGGTGTACGGAGCCGGTGTACGCGGTAATTATCTCAGGATGTTGCATTGGGTTGCGCGTGGCATACCTCTGCCCCTTGCCCACGCAACGGCGCTGCGCAGTATGGTCAGTGCCGCGAATCTCTGCGATCTGCTCGTTCGTCTGAGCCAGGATGGTGCGGGTGTTTTTCATGTGGCCGACTCTGAGGACATGAGTGTTTCAGTACTTCTCGCGGAGCTTGCGATGTTACTCGGTCATCGACTTCTGTTGTTTGGTGTTCCTCCTAAGGTAATGCAATTCCTCACGGCTGCGGGGCGACAGCGAGTCGTCTATTCACGTTTGTTCGACCCGCTACAGGTGGATCAGAGCGCAACTCGCGAGGCTCTCGGCTGGCATCCGCCATTTACGGCTCGCGAACAGATGGCAGCGACGGTCGAATGGTTCCAACAGCAGCGTTGATAGCTTTGTTTGCGGGCTTTCTGAGCGCGGTCGTGCTGGAGGTCCTCATTATTAGGTGGGCACAACGTTTTCGTCTGTACGCCCTGCCGAATGCGCGTAGTTTTCACGATGTGCCGACTCCGAGCATGGGTGGGTTGGCGTTTGTTGTTCCCATCGTTGCCTACCTGGCGGCAGTGGATGTCGCTCACGATGGAGCCGGCGTAGCACTCGGTTTGTGGCCGGCTCTGACCTTGGTTGCGGTAATTGGCTTATGGGATGACCTGAGCGAACTCAGTGCCAAGGTACGATTCTCCTGCCATTGGATAGCCGTTGCGTGGTTGTTGTGGTATGTGGATCCAGCATGGCATTGGGCGGTGGTCGGCGCGGTTGCCCTCGCCATCGTCTGGCATATCAACCTTTTCAACTTCATGGATGGAATTGATGGGATAGCTGCAGTGCAGTGTTTGTTGTTCTGCTTGAGCGTTCAAGTGCTATCCGGAGGGGTTTTCGGCTGGCAGGGCGATCTGCTCTGGCTGACCATCGGCGGAACACTCGGTTTTCTTGTCTACAATTGGCCTCCGGCCCGAGTTTTCATGGGTGATGTGGGAAGTGGATTTCTAGGTCTGTTGCTTGGTTTGTTGACCGTAGAGATGTGGCGTAGCGAAACGCTACCGTTGATCGCCTGTTTGATACTGTTGGCAGGTTTTTGGTTTGACGCCACCTATACCCTTTGTGTCAGAATGATGACCGGCCAAGCGTTTACCGAAGCGCATCGCAGCCACCTGTATCAGCTGGTGGCAGAAAGGCAGGGGCATTTATGGACGACAGTTGCCTATATCGTGTTTGGCATTGCCTGGCTTCTGCCACTCGCCTGGTTGGTAGTTCACTTTCCCGCGGTTTCTCTTCTCTGGCTACTCATCGCCGTGTTACCGCTGGCTATGCTGGCTGTATATTGACGCGTTGGGTTACTGACCACGGGGCTCACGCCCACAATGGCGGAGGAGGATCGTAGCGATTTCTAACGAATTCCTGGATCAGCTATCACGCCGCAAGAAGCAGGCGATCGCCGTATTTGCCGATTGTGTTGCGTTGCCGATTGCACTCTGGAGCGCCATGGCGCTGCGCTTAGGTGAGTGGAACCCGGATGTCGCTCAGTTCTGGCCGGCGTTTGTCGTCAGTAGTTTGATCTGTATACCGGTTTTCGGCGGTTTGGGTTTATACCGACACGTTGTGCGCCACATGGGTAATCACGCCATGTTAGCGGTGGTCAAGGGGGCCAC
>SMWK01000097.1 GCA_004356895.1 Gammaproteobacteria bacterium | reverse complement strand
GGTTCCCGAAGCACGATGGGTCGAGGACGGTAACATTTTTACCGCTTCCGGAGTCGCAGCCGGGATCGACATGTCGCTCGCACTGATCGCGACGTTGTTGAACGACAAGATCGCAAGCCGGGTGGCCGAGCACACCGAATACGATTGGCACCGCGACAATTCCTGGGATCCATACGCTGCGCTCGCCGGTCTAGGGTAAAGACATGTTTCCACTGCACGACGAAAACCCACTGGTTAATACGCCCTACGCAACCATCACAATCATCGTGTTGAACGTGCTGATCTGGAGTGTTGTCCAGGGTTTCGGAAGCGCTTATGCACTGGCCGAATCGCTTTGCCTCTACGGACTGGTGCCGGGGGATCTTCTGGGTCAGCTCGCTCCGGGAACCCAGATTCAACTCGGTCAAGGCCTCGTATGTCAGCTCGACGGACAGGCCAATCCCCTCACGCTCCTCAGTTCGATGTTCATGCACGGTGGCTGGTTCCACATCATCGGCAACATGTGGTTTCTCTGGGTATTTGGCGACAACGTGGAAGACGTGATGGGGCCATTTCGTTTCGTTGCCTTCTACCTGTTGTGTGGGCTGGCGGCCGCGGGCGCTCAGATCACAACAAATGCCGCAAGTCCTATCCCCATGGTGGGTGCCTCGGGTGCCATCGGTGGAGTGATGGGTGCCTATGCGTTGCTGTTTCCCAAAGCTCGCGTGCATACCCTGTTGTTCCTCGGTTTTTACGTGACGACCATCGCGGTCCCAGCGGTATTTATGCTGGGTTACTGGTTCGTCCTGCAATTACTGCAGGGACTCCCTTCGGTGGGCTCCAACCAGGGCGGTGTGGCGTTCTGGGCGCACATCGGCGGCTTTGTGACGGGCGTTGCGCTCATAGGTGTATTCAAACGCAGCGACTATGTGAGTGCCCATCAGGCGCAACCCCAGCGGCAGGTGTCGCGCCACCGCTGGTTTTAGCCTCCCGGCGTTAGTTACGGACAAATTGCCAATTAATCCACGTTGCGCCAATCTTCACGTTCCAATAAGGACAGATCATGACAACACAACTACCCGCCGTGAGCCTCGCAACCGTTCCGGGACGTCGCAAAACCATCATCGAGCTCGCAAGTGAGATTGAACGCCGTGGTTTTCCGGGCATCTTCTGCCCCAGCTTGGGCGATAACCTGGCCTTGTGCGAAGCCATCGCGCTCAGCACCAACGAGATCGTATTCGGTACCAGCATCAGCCCAATTTATACGCGCAACGTTTTCGACTATGCGCAGACGGTGGGGTTCATCCACGAGGTATCCGGTGGGCGCTTCCGATTCGGGGTCGGTGTGAGTCACGAGCCCGCAATGAAACGTTTAGGGGTAAAGTTAGGCAAACCGCTCACCGATATGCGTAACTTCGTATCCAACCTGAAAGCCGTACCCAGGGCAGGTGAACTGCCCCCAATCGTACTGGCGACATTGCGTCAGAAGATGATCACATTGTCCGGGGAAATCGGCAACGGGATGGTCTTCGCCAACGGCGCTCGTTCTCATATGTCAACGTCGCTCAGCGTTCTAGAGGACGACACGCGTAACGATCCGGATTTTTTTATCGGCAATATGATCCCCACCTGTATCTCGGATGACGAAGCAGCGGCAAAAGCCGTAAACCGACGCACGCTGACAAGCTACGCCACCCTGCCGAACTATCGCAACTACTGGAAAGAAGCGGGTTACGTCGAAGAGATGGAAGGCGTCGAGGCAGCTATGGCTGCAGGCGCCATGGATGAGATTCCCGCCTGCTTGTCGGACCGCTGGCTGGCCGACACCACCTTGTTCGGAACGGCTGCTAAAGTGCGCGAAGGGATAGAGGCGTGGTTTGATGCAGGTATCAAAACGCCGATCATCGTGCCTTCTTCCGCCGCGGGAAATCAGCTCAAGGCGTTAGAGGAGTTCTTCGCGCTGTGGGACTAATACTCTTCTACCCTCGACGACCTCGCTACGTTTCTTCATGAATAATCCGGGCTAGGAGTCTGCGCGGTCAGTAATATACAAAAATCACCAATAACCATGAAGTATTGGTAAATAATTAGCCATTTTAGCAAAAACAGCAGACAAATAGAGACAATATTTCGCGAATCACCAACTAAACTTAGCAAAAGAATCTGATTTGGTGGTGAACTTATGTTGCCTACGAGGTTGGCTGAGAGGTTGGCTAAAGTTTTCCTCGAGCATCCCCGTGCGGTCGGGGAAACCTACGCTGGACATTTCCGGCAAGCAACACGCATTGGTGCCAGTTTGATCGCTGTCGGTGCCGCATGTTTTGTCCACGCGCTTTTCCCAGGCCTCTTCGTGCGTACCGCCAGTGACAAGATCCGCTCTCTAGCGGCCCAGGTAGACAAGCGCATGGGAACCGTGCAACCGCCGGTCTCCTCTATCGCAAATCCAGCAAACGACTACCCATTGCCGCCTTTGATGATGTCCGAGAAACCCTCGAACTAACTCAACTACACCCCTCCCGACACGCTGTAACAAACCGCGGCTTGTGCAATAATTGCCTCTGAGGGGGGAGCTCACTAATGAACGCAAGACTTTCGCGTCGCCGTTTCATCAAGGGCGTGATCGCGTCCAGTATCGCGGCTGCAAGCACATCTGCATGGTACTCGGTTGCTCAGGCCGACCGGCCTCAAGGAGCGGTAGAACGATTGCTCACAATTAACGTCAACGGCAAAAAACGCCGTGTAGACGTATTGCCTCAAGAGACGCTCGCGCACACGCTGCGTTACAAGCTCGGGCTAACCGGTACCAAACTTGGCTGCAATCGCGGTGAATGTGGTTGCTGCACGGTGCTCGTGGACGATATTACCCACTATTCCTGTTCCATGTTGACGCACAGTGTGAGAGGTCGCTCGGTAACCACTGTAGAAGGTGTGCAGGCACCCAACGGTGACCTCCATCCGGTACAGCAGGCCTTCGTTGACGAACTCGGACCCCAGTGCGGTTATTGCACACCCGGTCAGGTCATGGCGGCTGTCGCACTCTTAAAAGTCAACCCAAAACCCACACGGGATGAAGCACGGATAGCCATGTCGGGCAACCTGTGCCGTTGTGGCGCTTACGATCATTACCTCAACGCGGTCATGCGGGCATCGGGACAACGCACATGAGTTACAGGCACATAGGCAAAAACTTCACCCCTCCTGACATCGTCAGCAAGGTCACCGGCAAAGCGAAGTACTCCGAAGATTTCCAGGTCGACGGGATGGTGTATGCGAGGCTCTACACGAGCCCCATGCCTCACGGCAGGGTGAAAAACATCGATCTCTCCGAAGCATTGGCAATGGAGGGTGTGGTCGGCGTGTTGACCGCAGACGACGTTCCGCCGAGTCAGGCACCAACTCCCGCCATTCTCACTAACGAACCCGTCTACGTGGGTGATCCGATCCTCGCGATCGCCGCTGTGGATGAGAAGACGGCGGAAGACGCGATCAGTAAGGTCCGTGTCGAACTCGAACCTCTGCCGTTCACTACCAGCCCCACCGACAGCTTACGCCCCAATGGGCCAAGCGCACGCACCGAAGGTAACGTCTTTCAACGCGAAATGAGTCAGCTCAATTGGAGCGAAGAGGATTTGCAGCGGTTTCTCGATGGCAAGGAACCAACCGGAGAAGCTCCCACCGAGTGGAGCTTTGGGGATCTCGAAGCCGGTTTCGACAACTCAACCGTCGTGCTGGAAGAGTCGTTTGTCACCACCGGCTACGCACACATGTGCATGGAGCCGCGTTCGGTCTTGAGTTATTGGCAGAACGGTAAATGCCACGTTTACGGTTCGACACAAAGCCAGAGCTTCGTCATTCCGTTTCTCGCCGGACAACTCGGCATCGAGCAGAAAGATCTGGTGTACGTGAGCGAGTTCTGCGGCGGCGGCTTCGGCTCCAAGATTGCGTCCTATCCCGTATTAGGACTTCCCGGCTACTTCTCGAAGAAGCTGGGACGACCCGTGATGTTACGCATCACCCGGGAAGAGGAATTTTACGTCGGTTCCGCCCGGGTGGGATTTCAGGGCTGGATCAAGGTGGGTTTCAAAGAAGACGGCAGGGTGTCCGCGGTCGACGTGTATATCGTCTCAGACATCGGTTCCCAGCGCGCGGGTGGCGATGCATCGTCGGCCGGTGGCGCGATCTCGATCCTCTATCAACCCGATTCCATGCGCTTCAGAGGGTTACCGGTGCTGACCAATACCACCCCGCGCGGTGCGCAACGCGGTCCCGGTCAGAATCAGATCGCTGCCATCTTTGAGCCGTTGCTGGATAAGGCGGCACGGGAACTCGACATCGACCCGCTGGAAATCCGCCGCATCAATGCACCGGACAGTAACGCAACGATAAATGCTAATCAGGGACCCGTGACCAGCGCGTTCATGGTCGAAGCATTGGACAAGGGTGGTGAACTGTTCAACTGGACGGAACGTAAGAAGCGTAGCGGCCAGCGCAACGGCAGCAAAGTCACCGGGATCGGGGTCGGCCAGGGTTATCACTCTGCTGGTGCTAACGGCTTCGATGGCCTGGTGAGAATCACGCCCGACGGCAAGATTCATTTGCACAGCGGGGTCGGAAACCTCGGCACCTACTCTTATGCGTCGACGACTCGAGCCGCGGCCGAAGTACTGAACTGCAGCTGGGACAACTGCGTGATCGAACACGGTAACTCCGCATTGCACCTGCCCTGGAGTTCTTATCAAGCAGGCAGCAACACGACGTTCACCCACACACGGGCCAACTACATGGCGGCCCAGGACGCGTTGGCCAAGATCAAAGAAATCGCTGCAGAAACTCTCGGTGGTTCAGCTGACGACTACGACGTTGCCGACGAACGGGTGTTCAACACGGGCGATACATCACGAAGCATGAGTTATGCAGAGGTTGCGAGCCGTGCGATCGAGTTAGGCGGGCGTTACAGCGGCGCTGAGATGCCTGACGACATCCACGAGGTGACTCAACGTGCGGTTCAGGGGCTGGCCGGAACCGGCTTGATCGGCGTCGCAAAAGACACGTTGCCCGTTCGGGGGACCGTGCCGGGGCTTGCGGTTGCTTTCGTGGAAATCGAATTGGACCTTGAAACAGGTAAACACGAGATCGTGCATTATCTCGCCGTCGCCGAATGCGGCACCGTGG
>SMWK01000096.1 GCA_004356895.1 Gammaproteobacteria bacterium | reverse complement strand
TCGAATGGCGCGGTAAAGGTAATGAAATCTGTCCGCCCTTGTTCGCTGGCAACCGCCCTGTCCATCGCCTCCAGGGTCGGCGGCAGGGTCGTCATACAGGGCGCAATCAGCACATCGGTTTTACTGAGTAGGGTGTTCAGCGCACCGGTGAATTCACCACGAACCCGTTCCAAGGCTTCGTAGTCAGCAGGTTCAGCGCCAAGACCCGCCTCAATCAGAGAAGCCAGAACCGGGCCGTAGAGATCTTTCTGTTCAGGATAATAACGAGCGTGAGCACGAGCACACTCTACACCAGTGGTGAGCCCCCAACCTTGCACCAGCGTTTTATAACTTTCCGGCAGGGTCACTTCCTGCACCTGTGCGCCCAGCTCTTTCAGCACATCGAGCGCTTCGCGCAACGTGTCAAGCACAACCTGGTCGACCCCAGTGGAAACAAAGTCCCAGTCGACACCGACGGACAATCCCTGGACCTGATCCGCAAGCGCCGCCGAATAGTTTGGCACCGAGTCCGATAGTGTCGTGGGATCCAGAGGATCTTCACCGGCCAACACCTGTAACACCCGTGCGGCATCTTCGACACTGCGCGTCATCGGACCGATGTGGTCGAGGGATTCCGCCAGGGGAAAGGCACCGTAGCGGCTTACTCGTCCATAGGTCGGTTTGATGCCAACGAGGCCGCAGGAAGCCGACGGGAATCTGATGCTGCCACCCGTGTCCGTTCCCAGTGCCGCAAAGGCAAGCCCTGCTGCCACCGCAACCCCCGAACCCGAGGATGAAACACCGGGCCAGTGCTCCGTGTTCCACGGATTTTTGGGTGGATCCACGTCCGGGTGGTGTGCTCCGAACGCGCCCTCGGTCAGTTGGGTTTTACCGATGATCACCGCGCCAGCATCGTTCAGACGGGTGATAACCGTGGCATTTTCGTCAGGCACGAAGTTTTCCATCACCTTGGTGCCACTCGCCGTGGCGACTCCACGCGTGTACAACAGATCTTTTACGGCTATCGGTACACCGTGCAAATGCCCCAACGGTTTACCTTCGTGGCGATCCCGGTCGTGGCGTTCGGCCGAAGCCAACGCAGTATCCGACAACACTTTAACGTAGCTTTTGAGATCGTCATCCAGTGCGCCGATTCGTGTCAGGAGCGCTTCTGTGACGTGCACCGAGGTGAGCTCGCCACTTTTTATCCGGCGGCATACGTCGGACAGCGTCAGATAATGTACATCCGCCATGGCGGAATCTCCTCAACAACTCCTTAAGCGCAGGAGGCAATGTTAAACGTTGTGCCGAGCATACTCCTGTTGATTTTTGACTGCCGCGTACGTCATCGCACCCCGGTAACCAGAAACTGTGGCAGGCAGAAGAGGTAGCTACCGGTGGCGATACCGTCTCTGGCCTGATTCAGCAGGCCAGCAACTTCCTGGTCCGGTAGTGTGGCCAGGGTTTTGATATAACTCGCCATGTTGGCCAACACATTGAGCCCGGTGCCTGCACGATCCACGAAGCTCGATAACCGCACTTCGATGTTCGAAAAACCGGCCAGGGCCATTAATCCCGGCACTTTGCGGCCAATGTAGGGCTCCTTGAAGGCCGCCGCCGCTGCTGCGAAGAACTTGTCTACCGTTGTTTTACCCCAGGGCTCCACGACGACGAATCCCCAGTCGCTATCGATAACGTGCATGCGACCACCGGATTTTAATACCCGATGCACCTCGTTCAGCGTAGCGTCGAGATCGGGCACGTACTCGAGAACGTTCTTGCAGATAACTCGGTCGTAAGATCCATCTGAAAACGGTAGACGATGATCTGTTACCAGGTGAAAGGCTACGTTGTCCCGTTCGCGCGCTCTTTTGTTGGCATCGCCGACAAACCGGGTGTTGATGTCCACGCCGTCGACCCGACCCGCCTCCCCCACCATATCCGCGAGCGCCAGAGCAAAAAAACCCGGTCCGCTGCCAACGTCCAGAACTGCCTGCCCTTCCTCGATACCTGCTGGCTCAAGCAGCGTTTTGTGGCCTTCACGCCACACGAACATCTGCTCGTAACGAGCAACCCTGTCATCCTCGATCTCTTTCCAGTGATCGGCGTAAAAACTGTCTGACTGCATTGTGTCTCTCTCGCTACCAGCCGGTAGAATATCGCAGCACGAAAATTGATGATTTACTTATCTGCATGCGCAACACCTTCGATAAGGCTTATTACGATCGCTACTATCGTAACCCGAAGACGCGAGTTTTCACCCCCGCGGTTGCGCGCCGCCAGGCCACTTTCATCGCAACTTATCTCAAGCACCTGGAGATCCCGATCACCAACATTCTGGATATCGGCTGCGGTGTTGGCACGGTTCTCAAAACCCTGGGGAAAGAATTTCCACGAGCGCAAACGCGAGGCGTAGAACCTAGTGGATACCTCTGCCGTCGTTACGGATGGGTAGCGGGCTCGGTGGTCGACTATCGCAGTGACCATCCTTACGATCTCGTTGTCTGTAACGATGTACTTGGTTATCTGAATGACAAGGTATGCACGAAAGCGCTCGCCAATCTGGCCGAATTGTCAGCCAGCGTCCTGTTCCTCGGCGTGCTCACCCGGGAAGATTACGAGATCTGCGACCAGAACCGCACCGACCCGCAACAATGGATGCGATCGGCGGCGTGGTACCGGCGGCGCCTGACCCGCCATTTCGTCAACGTCGGCGGGGGATTGTTTTTGAAAAAGCCGCTCCGTGTGACCGTCTGGCATCTGGATCGGATAGGGTAATTCGACCCGTACTCCGAAGTTCTCACCTTGTCAGTACCGTATAGAACGAACAGAATGTAACAGCGGCCGGGGAAAAGGTAACACCAGACAATCGAACTTTCGTTCCTGGGAATTACCGCTTCCGGCGAAGATACAGGGGTCAGAAATGCGTAACGTTCTGCAGCTGCTGGTCCTCACACTACTCATCGTGCTGGTTGGGTGTGGCCGTGGTGACCCAACTTCCCAGGGTGGACCGGTTTCGATGAAGCGGCTGACGCCGGCGCAATACCGCAATGCCGTCGAGGATCTCTTTGGCACAACGATCGATGTCTCCGGTCGCTTCGAGCCGGACAGTCGCCGATCGGGTCTCAACGCGATCGGGACTTCACTCGTGGCGGTCACACCAAGCGGCTTCGAACAGTACGAAGCGATGGCCCGCAACGTCGCCGCACAGGTCACCTCACCCGCACACCGCGATCATCTTCTCCCGTGCAAACCAAAATCGACGACGGCACGCGATGACGTCTGTACAGAAAGCATCGTCCGGAGCTTCGGTCAGCAACTTCTGCGCCGGTCACTCGGCGACGACGAGATCCGCGTACGTGTACGGGCTGCCGGCGCGACCGCCGAATTTCACGCTGACTTTTACACCGGCCTGGAACTCGCTCTCACGAGCCTGCTGGTTGCGCCCGACTTTCTTTTCCGCATCGAAGTGGCCGAGCCCGCTCCGTTACCGGATCGGCCGGACCGGCTGCAACTATCCGATCTCAGTCTTGCGGTCCGGCTGAGTTACTTCTTGTGGAATCGCGGTCCCGACGAGACCTTGTTGGCGACCGCCGAGCGCGGCGAGCTCAACTCTCATGAGGGACTGGCGCGTGAAGTTGATCGGCTGCTCGCCTCCGAACAACTCGCCGGCGGCGTCCGCGCATTCTTCGAGGACCTGTTTCTCTTCGACCAATTCACTGATCTCGGCAAGGATGTTACCCACTATCCGCTCTACAACAACCGTATGGCCGCTGATGCGCGTGAGCAGACATTACGTTTCGTCGTTGAACATCTGGTGACCCAGCAGGCGGGCTACCGCGAGCTTTTTACGTCTCGGCAGTTGCCTATCACGCGCAGCCTCGGTCCGCTCTACGGTGTACCTGTGTATTCGTCCGAGGGTTGGGAGAACATGGAGTTCCCACCCGACCATCCACGCGCCGGACTACTTTCACATGCCAGTTTCGCCATGCTCTTCTCTCACCCCGGTCGCAGCTCACCGACGTTGCGCGGGGTCTTTCTTCGAGAAGCGCTGTTATGCCAGATCATTCCCGAAGCCCCGGCTGACGTTGATTTTTCGCTCTTCGCCGCGGATGCAGATTCCGTACACAAGACGGCGCGCGATCGCCTCGAAGTGCATGCGAACGAAGCCAGCTGCCGCACTTGCCACAAGCTCACAGACCCGATCGGCCTCGGGCTGGAAGTATTCGACGGCATCGGGAAATACCGTACCAGCGAAAACGGGGCCCTTATCGACACGCGCGGCGACCTCGACGGTCGCAACTTTGCAGACCCCGTCGAGCTCGGCCAGGCTTTTGCCGAGAGTCCGTTGATCGGCCCCTGCCTGGTCCAGAACCTGTACCGCTACGCGGTCGGCCGCGAGCATACAAATCGCGAGCGCTCGCTACTGCGTTATCTCGAGGCAAGGTTTGCAGAGGCGGGTTATCGGCTGCCTGAGCTGATGCGGGAGATCGCTTTGAGCGAGGGATTCCGTACTGCCTCACAACCGCCTGCGAAGGAGGAGACATGAGCACCAGGATCATTCAACCCAAGATCGGCCGCAGGCGCTTTCTGCGTGGGACCCTGGGCGGCGTCGCTTGCGCCGTTGGCCTGCCATTTCTGAACCTGTTCCTCAACGCCAACGGGGATGCAGTGGCGGCCACCGGTGCTCCTTTGCCTAGACGTTTTGGGACGTGGTTTTTTGGCTGTGGCATGAATCCACTGCGCTGGAATCCTGCCACGGTAGGCGGCGATTGGGAATTGACCCCGGAACTTGTGCCGATAGCGCATGTTCGAGATCGCATGAACATTCTCAGTGGCTTCAGCGTCTTGTTAAATGGCGAAGCCAACCAGGTTCATCGTACAGGGGTATTCGGAACGCTCTGCGGTGGGGCTCCGAAAAAAGCAACGGAGGTCGAGGGACCGAGCCTCGACGTCTTGATATCCGACGAAATTGGCACCAAAACTCGCTTTCGGTCACTCGAGATGGCCGCAACTGGAAGTTCCCGTCACAGCAATAGTCTACGAGACGTGAGCAGTGTGAACCCTGCCGAGCCGAGCCCGCTGTCACTGTACCTGCGCGTGTTTGGATCCGGCTTTGCCGACCCAAACGCGGCTGAGTTCTCACCCGACCCCAGGCTGCTGCTGCGCAAGAGCGCGCTGTCCATTGTCACCGAGGATCGCAAGCGTCTCGAAAGACAGTTGGGACAGAGCGATCGCGCCCGTCTCGACCAGTATTTCACGTCGCTGCGCCAACTCGAACAACAGCTTGAACTGCAGCTCCAGAAACCGGCGCCGCTACAAGCTTGCTCGGTGCCAAAGCCACCCGCAGGGGGCCCTGTCGATACCGAGATCGAGCACGTGATGTCGAATCACGCCCTGATGGCGCAAACGCTCGCTCTGGCGCTCGCCTGTGACCAGACCCGCGTCTTCAACATGTTGTTTTCGAACCGGGCCTCGAGCCTGCGCATGCCCGGCAGTTCCGACACCCACCATACCCTGACCCACGAGGAGCCACGCGACCCCGACCTCGGTTACCAGCCCAAGGCAACCTATTTTGTAATGAAGAGTATGGAGGCGTGGGCGACCTTCGTTGAGACGCTGGATGCCATACCCGAAGGCGACGGCACGCTGCTCGATAACTGCCTCGTGATGGCGCATTCGGAGACCTCCGAAGCCAACACCCATAGCGTGGTGGGGTTGCCTTTGATGATCGCCGGAAGAGCCGGTGGTCGTATGCGCACAGGTTTGCATGTAAGCGGCGTCGGTGATTCGACAAGCCGAGTCGGGCTCACGATGCAACAGTTGATGGGCCTCAATGTGGGCCGTTGGGGAACAGACCAGAACGAGACCGACCGGCCAGTTACGGAGATCCTTACTTAACCATCAACTTTAAGGAAGACCATGCGACTTCTGACATTTGCCATCGCTTTCATCCCACTGCTCTCGGCCTGCAGCGAAGATTCGGCGACGATGGCGCCCACCGCGGATGTCATTGCCGCCGCCGAGGAGGGCGACGTACGCGGCTTCGTCTTCTCCTACTGGGCGTACGAGATCCCGAGGGATGATCCCGGTGAATGTCCGGATGGATTCAACGCGACCGAAGAGGAATATCTCTCCGAGGAGTATGCGCTCGTCAGTGACGAGGTGAAGCGCCGCTACGAGGCCGGTGACCGGGACGGCGCGCTCGGCTTACTGCCGCCAGATGCCTGCAAGGATCCACTGGTTCGACCGGATCCCGGGCACATCACACTCAACGGCCCCGCTACCGTGGCTGGGATCGACCTCGACGGCGAACACTCCACGCTTGCCGGGGGTGGGCAATGTGCTCACGACGACTTCATCGGTCCCAACGGCGAGCAGGGCATCGACAACCAGCACTGGCGTCTGATGGGTTGCGTATCCGGGTACCGGCCGAATGGTCTGTTTGATCGTCTCTTCAACACCAACAGTTCGATTCTCGAAAACGGCTACTCGACGTTGCTCGAGTTGCAGCTCATCGAGGGCACCCGCGACGCAGGCCGGGTGAGTGCGCGCCTTTTTACCAGCGCCGGTCCGGTTTCGAAAGACGCCAACGGCAAAGTGGTGCGCGATATGAGTCAGCTGGTACATGAAGATCCGATGTACCACAGCGCAGTTTTCGAAGGTGAGATCAAAGACGGGATCTTCACCGCCGGTCCGGTCGACGCCAAGCTGCGCTTCAAGGTTCAGGCAATCGACAATCACTACTGGTTCCGCGACCTTCGCATTCGCGCTGAAATGTTAGCAGACGGGAGTATGAAAGGCGTGCTGGCCGGGTACTGGGATATCGGGAATTTCTTCAATTTTATTACTGAAGTTTACATCGGGCCGATACATCTCGGTCGCGCGGCGGCGAACAACAGCGGCTACATGTGTGCCGGGGTTTATCACGCGCTACCACTGGTCGCCGACGGTCACCCGGACCCCGAGACAGGCAAATGCACGTCGCTCTCGACTGTGATCCAGTTCGAGGCGGTGCCCGCTTTCGTGATCCAACCCCAGCAGGTCGCCCAGGCGTCGCCATAGAACTCGAGCGTGGAGATCTTGCTGACTCGCCGCCACATGCTCTACCGCGTTACCTTACTTGGGCTGGCTGTGGGCACGGTCCCCCTGCTGAAAGGCTGCACAAACGCCGTCTCCGCCTGCGCTGACCCGGCGCTTCTCAGCGTGGGCGAGGCGCATATGCGCAGTACGCTCGAGTACGTCGAACGCACCCCCAATGCCGCCGAGCAATGTAACGGATGTGAGTTCTTCCGCGCGAGCGCAGGCGATTGTGGTCAATGCGAGATCCTCAACGGTGCGGTAAGTCGGCAGGGGTCTTGCAACTCCTGGGTCCGGCGAGGCACAGGCCCATCGTGATGACCGAGTTGCTCAGCGATCCGGCTTACCGGCATGTGCTGCTCAATCATTTCCCCGTTATCGGGCTGGCGATGGCCTTCGTGGTGCTCGTCATCGGTGTGGTATTTCGTCAGACCGCAACGCTCTGGGTTGGTCTCGTGCTCGTTGCGCTGACGGCTGGCACGAGCTTACCTGTAGGAATCTTTGGCGACGACGCCTATCCCGCCGTCTTCGACCGACTCGACGGCGATGGGCGCGCCTGGCTCGACTACCACACGCACCTGGCTGATTCCTGGCTACCCGTGCTGTACAGCAATGCAGTACTGGCGGTGATCGCGCTTGGTGTCGGGATTCTGCGCCCCCGATTCCTGCTTCCGGCCGCATTGGTGGTCGCGCTTGTGACACTCGCGGGGGTCGGCACCGCCGTCCTGATCGCTGATGCGGGTGGCAAGGTCATGCACCCCGAATTTCGCCTCATTGATCCGCCGGTAGTTGAATCTTCGCGTCGGCTGCGATCGCCAGCAGATCACTAAGCTTATTTGCGAGACAGCACACTAAATACTGCGCAGGTTGTCGTCCGGGTTACGATCGATCATCTTGTTGTAAGGATCCACCCCGACCCGTGCCGGTCGTTCGGCAACCGTAAAGGTGAACGTCTGTTCCCCGCTCCTGATCAGCCGTTTCTCCATGATCAGCGGTTCGGGGAGGTCGTCGTCCCCGAGTTCGCCCGTTGCTTCCGGGAAAACGGCAATGTCGAGGTAACTTTCCAACGGGACTTCTGTTTCCTGCCCCTCGCCATCCGCCGAGAGCTTGCGCCCCTTGACCACCATGGTGACTTCAAAACCTTCTTCGACCTCCTTCACCTCGGCCTCCACCACACTCACATCAAACAGAATGATTTTCTCGAAGAGATCCGTGATGAGATCCTGGTGCTCATCTCCCGCAACCGCTCTGAACTCCGCGACGAGATCACCGGCGGTGGGAAACGGCCCGCTCTGGAACGCATATTTGGCCAGGAAGTTCCTGAGCGCCTGGTTCACGCTAGCTTCACCGATGGCATCCTTTAGCGCATACATGACAACACTGCCTTTGCGGTAGTGAATGTAGGGTTGGTTCTCCGAGTACATGAGCGGCAACTCCTCGATGAGTTCACCGCCGCGTGATTGCAGATAGCGGTCGAGTTCATACTTCAGGAAACGGCGCATCATCTCCGGTCCGTACTCCTTTTCCATCACCATGAGCGCTGAATACTGAGCAAGGGTTTCAACAATTACCGTCATGCCTTGCATGCGGGCGCCTACCACCTGGTGCGCCCACCACTGATGGGCAAGCTCATGAGCGGTCACGTAGAAAACGTAGTTGATATCTTTTTCATCACGCAGATCTGCAATGAAGCCAATCGCCTCCGAGAAGGGGATGGTGTTCGGAAACGACTGAGCAAACCTCTGATAACCGGGGAACTCAATAATACGAAACTGACGATATTGATAAGGGGTGAATTCACGATTGAAGTAGTCCAAGGATTTCTTGGAACCATCCATCATCGCATCAACATTGTAAGCATGGTCCTCATGGTAGAAGACCTTGAGATCTACGCCCTTCCAATGTTCCTCGACGACGGAGTAGCGAGCCGAAGTAAATGAAACGAACGGCCAGATCGGCTCGTCCATTTCATACTCGAAATACCTACGGCCATCCGCCTCCCCCTCACGCAGCAGATAGCCCGGCGCGATTGCGATCTGATCTGCCGCCGTGCTGAGTACTGAATGGAAGTTGCAACGCTGCGAAATGCCGAACTGATTGAAAGGTAACGATGCCGGATCACCTAACTTAGGAAGCCGCTCTAGCGGAGGCAGGTCGTACTTGCGGCGCTTGTTGTTGTCCCCCAGTTCGGTTCCGGCGTTGTAACCGAGTAGTGGCATGATCTCCGTATTGTCTACAAACGTGCCATTACCGACCACGCGGGTCGTAGAGCCCGTGTTTGGAAAACCCTCGTTAATCCAGGAGAGATCCCAACGCATGGTGATCTCGCCACCCGGTAACATGGGCGGATTCAGCAGATAACGGTAATAACCAAGACGCGCGTTCTCTTCAACGAGCTTCGAATCGGGAATCTCGAGTGCGTTGATAGTCAATACGATTGGCAACGATATGTGGATTTCCTCAATCGGCTCGCTACGATGGTTTACCAGCAACGCGCTGCCTCGCGTCTCCAGACGGCGTTCCTCGGGATAGATGTCCAGGGTTATGTCCAAATCCACCAGGTCGGGGAACGCCATACCCTCATAACGCTTGTAAGCCTTCTCGTAATCGGCTTGTCCCTCTTCCCGTTCGTCCTGGGTGAGGTAATCGTTCAACACGTTGGTGTTGTAGTAAATCCAACTACCCGCCACGGAAAAAGCGAGCACCGAGACGAGAGCAACTGAGATCACGCCTGAGTTCAACCGTTCCTTCGCAACCGCGATACGTTCGCGGAAGTGATCGTAGTGCCCACGCCGAAACAGTAGATGCGCAATGGTCACCAACAAGACCGAGAACAAAGACCAGTAGACGCCAAACGCGATTGCTCTTGGTACGAAGTGACCAACTCCGTTCATGTCCGAGTATGGACCGGCCGGAATGTTGAAGAGGTAAAGATTGTGCTCGAACCCAAAGCTCGACAGCGTCTGGATAGCAAGGAACACAACGAGGAACGAAACCATGCCGATGAATTTGTTCTTGGCCAATACCTGAATGAACACACCCAGCACGGCAAACAGGAAGAACGAGCTGCCGATCATGCCGAAGAGCCTGGTGAGGTAGAGATCCAACTCAAAACGGTAATAGTCGTTGAAAGCTTGTACGAGGACCGACGCCAGAGTAACGATGGCAAGCAGTGCGGCAACGATAAACCACAGCGCACCTATTTTGGACAATATCATTATGCCGTTTGGGTACGGCGTGGCGTCAATGATGTCCGCGACGTTCGCCTGTCGTTCCCGATGGACCAGTTCGCCCGAGTAGTAGATGAGCACGATCAAAATGACAAACAGGAAGCTACCCGACGCAGCCCGGATCATGACAGCGGTGAGCGGGTAGACGGGGGTTCCGAAGATTTGCGTCAACGCGGCATAAAAACCACCAAGCACGTTCATGATGCCAAACGCCAGCAATACGTAAAACGGCACGCTGCGCACAATGCCACGAATATCCATTCGCAACTGTGAGGCGAACTGAGCAACGCTGGTGGCAAAAGTAAACTGCGGTTGCGCAAGAACCGTCCGGATAGCTGGTGCAGGCATCGAGGTCTTCTTTTTGTTCTTGCGGCGTAAACGAAACCGGCTGGGTGCCAGATTGAAACCGTAACGTGCGGCGGTTGCCAGTAACGCAAATACGGCGACGGTTCCCCAGATCATCCGGTTCGTAAGCAGGGTTCCAGTAAGGTCGGGCACCAGGTAGTTTCGATCGAAGACCGTCCAGTAGCGCGTCAGCTCAGCGAACGCCGTCACCCCGAAAGGATCAGCCAGCGCCATGGTAGACAGCGATTCCTGGTCGGTGACCGCACTCAGCACGACAAACGTAATCATGAAAGCAAGTGCCGCAACGTACGCTGCAAGGATAGATCTCGTCAGCGCAGCCACCGAAAAAAACATTGCACAGACAACGAACATATTCGGCACGATCACGCCATAAACGCCGAACCAGTACGGGGCGAAATCGAAGTCGCCAATGCGCTCCGGGTCCAGCCAAGGCATAAATGTCGCAATCAGCGTACCCAGAAAACCGATCAGGACCGCAAGCGTTGCAAACAAAAACCCACCGCCAAACCGACCGAAGAGATAACTCTTTTCAGAAACACCACTGGCAAAAAAAAGTTCCGCTGTCTTAGCTTCGTAATCCCGGGTGATGGCCCCCGCCACAAAGGCGATGGCGGCAAACATCCCAATAATGCTGAAGATGTACTGAGTCTGAAGTATGGTGAAAGCCGCGTTCAGGTTCAGATTGTCCGTCCCGCCACCCACGGTTACCGACTCCGACGCCATGGCGAAGAAGTTGAACAGGAAAAAAACCAACGAAATGATCAGAAACAGGGGTGAGCGCAACTGATAACGACACTCGAAGCGAAATATTTCCCAGGTCATGATTTGCTCCTATTCCAGCTCTGCTTGCAGGTTGTGCTGGTGCAGCGTCGCAAAATAGACGTCTTCCAGGGTGGGTGAGACCAGGGCCATAGCGCAATCCGGCTGATCTTGTGAGACTACGCGGATTTCGGTTTGACCCGCCACCATCCGCGTGGAAACCACCGGCAGGGATTTGCTAAGGGTTGCTACCTGTTCCGTTGGAATGACCTTACTCCACAACTTTCCCTCGAGTTTCTCCATGAGCAACCGGGGTTCATCCTCCACCAGAATGCGTCCTTCACCCATAATAGCCATACGTGAGCAGAGGTCGGAGACATCATCGACGATGTGCGTCGATAGAATGACGACCACGTCTTGGCCAATCTTGGCGAGCAAATTTTGAAAGCGTCGCCGTTCCGCCGGGTCGAGACCCGCCGTCGGTTCATCCACGATGATGAGTTTAGGCTCGCCGATCAATGCCTGGGCGATGCCGAATCGCTGTTTCATCCCGCCAGAGAACGTGTCGATGCTTTTGTTACGCACGTCCCACAAGTTGGTTTTCGTCAGCAGTTGTTCAACCAGCGCCTTGCGTACCTTCTTATCGGTTATTCCTTTCAGCACGGCAACGTGGTTCAACATCACCACCGGCGAAGTACGCGGATAGGCACCGAACTCCTGCGGCAGGTAGCCGAGGCAACGGCGCAGTTTCGTCTTGTTTTGCAACACATCGATGTCGTCGAGATGAATCGAGCCACTGTCGGGCTCCTGCAAGGTGGCGATGGTGCGCATCAAGGTGGATTTTCCCGCGCCATTGGGGCCAAGCAGGCCGAACATTCCCGTGGGGATAGAAAGACTGACGTCATCCAGCGCTCTGACGTCGTTTGGATAGGTTTTGGATAACCCGGAAATAGTGAGCATATGGACTCCTCAGAACTGTCATTCTTTCAGGCTCGGCGCGTGGGGCCGCCCGACCGCGCAAATCGAGTTCGACTTAGCGCAGGCAACATTCACGCCAGAGCAGGATTTAGTCAATCTTTCAACGGGTTAGGGATTGATTTAGCATTGAACTGTGGCCGAACGCGCGACACTTTAGGCAAACACACCAACTATTGCACCAGGCGTTGTACGCCACCGTAGCGATGTGCGAAGCTCAAAAACTCATCAAGTGCATATCGATACCCCATGAGCGATCTGATCTGGGAAAGTGCAGTCAATCTGGCTGCTCGCCTTCGAGCAAAGCAGGTTTCTGCCGTCGAGGTCATGAACGCTTTCTACGCTCAAATCGAACGCGAGAACCCCAAGCTCAACGCTCTGGTGAACCTGCTTGACCCGGAAGACGCATGCCTCTTAGCTGCAAAAGCGGACGAATCTCTAGCACGCGGTGATGAAGTCGGGCCGCTGCACGGCTTGCCGATGGCTGCCAAGGATCTGGTCGACCTGCGCGGATTTCCGACCACGTTCGGTTTCATTCCATACGCTGAGCGCATAGCGACCGAAGACTCCGCTGTGGTGGCTCGTCAGCGCCGTGCGGGTGCAATCTTCATCGGTAAATCCAACGTGCCTGAATTCGGTTTGGGTTCACATACGTTCAACAGTTTGTTTGGTACGACCCGTAACCCCTACGACCTCGATAAGACCGCTGGCGGCAGCAGCGGCGGGGCTGCCGTTGCGTTGGCGAGTGGGATGCTACCTATCGCCGATGGCAGCGACATGGGTGGCTCACTCCGCAATCCAGCCAGCTTCTGCAACGTCGTGGGTTTGCGCCCATCTATAGGACGCGTTCCCGACGAGCGGACGTTTGGTTGGTTTGCTCGCCTCGGCACCTCCGGACCGATGGCGAGAACCGTAGCGGATGCCGCGTTGTTGCTTTCCGCCCAGGCGGGGCCCTTTCCCTCCGATCCGCTAACGCTCGATGTCGCGGGTTCCAGGTTTCGCGCACCGCTCGAGCGAGACTTATCAGGTGTGCGCCTGGCGTGGTCAGCAGATCTCAATCTGGTGCCAGTAGACGGGCGAGTCACGAGCGTCCTCGAGAAGGCACTGCCGGTCTTCGAGCAGCTTGGCTGTGTTGTAGAAAACAGTTGTCCAGATCTCAGTCAGGCTATGGCAGTTTTTCAAGTCCCGCGCGCGGCTGGACTGGCTATTCTCGGAGGCACTCTGGACCTCTCGCTGCCTGATTGGCGTACCCACGCGAAAGACACCCTGATCTGGAACATTGAGAAAGGTCTTGCACTCGATGTCAAAGAGTTACTGGCGTCCGAAGTAACCCGCACGGAGATTTATCGCCAACTCGAGAAGTTTTTTGCCAACTACGATGCGTTGCTGTTACCGGCCGCTCAAGTGCCGCCGTTTCCCGCCGAGCAGGATTGGGTTCGCGAAATCAACGGCCTGCCCATGGATACGTATATCGATTGGATGACGGTGTGTTGTGCCATATCTGTTACGGGATCGCCCGCCATCTCTGTACCGGCAGGGTTCACCGACGAGGGTTTGCCGATCGGCTTGCAGATCGTCGGTAAGCCACGTCGGGACTTTGAGCTTCTCCAGCTTGCTCACGCTTTCGAACAAGCCACCGAATACTATCGACGCAAGCCGGGTCTTCCCACAACGCCTGCTGCACAGGCAGATAAACCCGCCTGATTGTCATGAATCCGACGCCAGACTGGCTGGAAACCGTTCTGCAAAAACCCATTGATGAGTTGCGAGTTGAACTGATCGGGCAGTTCAGCTCCGAGGTGAGCCGTCTGCATTTCATGAGCGCAACAAAACCTGAGACCTTGATACTCAAACGTCCACGTTACGAGCGCGATGAACGTGTCGGAGAGTCGTTCATCATGGAAGGGCAGTTCTACGGTTCAATCGCGCCGCAATTGAAAATACGATTGCCGGTGTGTTACGGCTACGGTGACGACTTCATTGTGTTGGAAGACGTCGCCACCCAGGTTATCAGCTTCAAGAACGGAGCAACCCGCGCGCACCTGGAACGAGCCTTACCCGAGCTGAGTGTTCTGCACAAGACAACGCCTGAAGCTGAGTGGAGCTGGATTCCGACCTTCGCAGATCCAGAGTTTAACAATACGCTCGCCAACGAGTTCAACCGGGGATGGGAGCGCAACCGCAAGGCCTTGCTCGACCTCTGCCCTGAGTTCGCCACTGTGGGTGATCATCTGCTCGGGCGCATGCAGGACTACTATGCCCTGCTCGGCCAACAAGCAACCCTGCTGCAGGGTGACGCCCACCTCGAAAACATCCCCCTGATGGCCGGCACAAGCAAGGTGGTGTTCTTCGATTGGCAGGGACCGCGTATCGGCAACGCGGTATTCGATATTGCCTACTTCCTCGTCATGAGCCTGCGCACCGAGGAACGACGACGATCTGAAATGTACTGGTTAACCACATACCAGGGCACCGAGGTCAGTCAGGACGACCTCATGTTCTATCGAACGGCGGTTGCCGCTCGCGCCAGCGCAATAGTGGAGATAAGCGCGCGTCATCCCGATGTATTATGCGTCGATAGCGGTTTTCTCATGGTTGCAAAACGATGTCTTACGGCAGCCGTGGACCACGCGGTACAGGAAGTAGTGAGTTAGCGACCCTTCCAGAATTCAACATCAACAACAAACCTTGGAATCGCGCCCAGCTTCTTCCCCGGGAGATTCGTCCAGCACCCGATACCACTCCCACATGAGGCCCTGGGGGTCCATGGTCTGAACCTTGTTCTGCTTGGCATAACAGCACACTTGCTCGGGGTCTGCCGCAAACGCCAGATGCGCAGCCTCGAGACGTTTTCCGGCAGCAGCCACGTCAGCATCGTCAAAAACTTCCACACCAAGATGATTCAGCCTCCCCTCGGCTTCGGGCGCCTCGAATAACACGAGCTTCAACGGCGGATTTTCCACCACGAAGTTGGCATAACCGGGTTCGCGTTTGTGAACGTCCACCGCAAAGATACCTTTATAGAATTCGATGGCGGTTTCGAGGTCGTCAACATTCAGTGCAAGCTGCAATCGCATGGTAATTTTCCTGATAAACTTTATTTCGACGTTACTAGAAATATAATATAATGTCTATGATATTTCTATGTTTATCGAAATATAAATTGGAAAGAAACAGCGGAGGAATTTGAGAAATGAAGCTCGGCGATGCTGCCTGTTGCCTGGAGAGTCTAGGGAACGACACCAGGCTATCGATATTTCGAACGTTAGTGCGCTGTGGACCTGAAGGTCTACCGGTCGGCCAACTTCAGACGCGTCTCAAGATCCCCGGATCGACACTGTCTCATCACATCGCGCGCCTCGTGAAGCACGACCTCGTGTTGCAAAGCCGTGAAGGCCGAGTTCTGCGCTGTACTGCAAACTACGCCAGGATGAATCAACTGCTGAACTTTCTCACGAAAGAGTGTTGTGCGGACGCAGGCGGTTGTAATTGATCCCGCGCAGGTTGGCGGCCGAATTTCTCGGCACGCTGTTTCTTCTCACAACCGTTGTCGGCTCCGGCATCATGGCCGAACAACTTAGCGGTGGAAATACCGCCATCGCGCTGCTCTGCAACGCCCTGGCTACCGGCGCGATCCTCGTCGTGCTGATCCTCATGTTCAGACCAATCAGCGGCGCGCACTTCAATCCCGCGGTCACGCTGGCGTTTCTGTTGCGCGGAGACATCAACATTTCCCTCGCGAGCCTGTATTGGCTCACCCAGGTTGCGGCTGGTCTGACGGGTGTATTTCTTGCGCACGGGATGTTCGAACTGGACGTGTTTCAGCTGTCCCAACAAGCGAGAACAGGGGCAGGTCAATGGCTTGCAGAGATCGTGGCAACTTTCGGCCTGGTGGCCACGATTTTCGCGGTGCTCAAGGCGCGCGCCGAAGCCGTCGCTCTAGCGGTCGGTTTGTATATTACCGCGGCATACTGGTTTACCGCATCGACATCATTCGCCAACCCGGCGGTGACCATCGCCCGGGCGTTCACCGATACGTTTACAGGAATTTTACTGGAACATGTACCGTATTTCGTCGGCGCGGAAATCATCGGGGCAGTGCTGGCCACTTATACGCTCGGTTGGCTCTTGAACGCCGACTAGCGTAAAAGGGGTCCGTCCGACAAAGGAAAAACCATCATGCTGAAACGAGTTGATCGCATCCAGCTCACCACCCACAACGCCCAAGCCGTTGCCGAGCGCTGGATGGAACTTTTAGGTGCGATTAGCCATAGCACGGACGAGGTGCCACAGCTCAACGCCAGCCGGGTGACTATTCACGTGGGGGATTCGCTGGTGGAATTCCTCCAACCCACAGGTCCTGGGTTCGCCCAAACGCATCTCGAGGCTGGTCGTGGTGGCCCGTTCAGCATCGGAGTGAGCTGCGAGAATCTCGATAACCTGCGCGAACATCTGAGCACCCAGAATATCCAGGGCCTCGACCTCGCGGGTCAGCTGTTTCTCCATGAGTCCCACACCGGTATTCCCGGGCTGAACGTCGTCGTCTCGGCACATGAAGAACGAAATCAGGTGGGTTTGCTCCGCAACCTCTATGAGGCGACACATCTAACTGCCGACGCGAACCAATCTGCCACGGACATCGCCCGGGTGTTTGCCTTGGATCGCGAAGCGTTTGTCCCAATCGACTCCGATACATACGGTTACGAGGGATTTTTGACGCTTTTCGATGCCTCCGCCCTCCATCGCATCGAATCCATCCACCCCTACGACACATCCAAGACGATGGGCCGTTACTGCGAGAAGTTCGGGCCTTCGATGTACATGTGTTACGGCGAAACGGACGACCTGCCTGGCCTGCGCGAACGACTAAAAAAACTCGCACCCGATGATTGGACTGGGTCGGACGACAACTCCGACGGCTTGTTTATCAATCCGCGCGCGCTCGGCGGCGTGATGGTCGGTGTAAGCCGTACCACCTATGCCTGGACGTGGTCAGGTTATCCGGAACGGGTGGTTCCAGCAGGTCCTTAGCTCGCAGCGGCCTCATCGGAAACGCCTACTGGGTCCCGCGCATTACTTCCTGCATCCGCTCGTGCATTTCTGCAGTGGTGTTCACCCGCGGAAAAGGTTCCTCTGGAAGGTCACAGTCGAGAAATGTACATAACGGCTCCCATCCTTGTGCAGGATCAAAAACCAGAAGCTTGTCGGCGGGGACCAACTGTTTTACCCGCTCATTGTGGGCAAGATACACACCGATGACGTGCTCTTTGTCATCCATTCGTCCTTCGAACAGAGCATCCCAGATAACCTCGAACGCCATTTCGACTCGAGCCCTGACCGCCGGATCCTGCGCTTTTCGACCAGCGAGGCTGAAAGGATAGATCGTACTCATCACACTCTTGTACCAGCGTTCCGGATCCCGCTCCGACAGCAACACTTTTGCCTCCGGAAACTGAGCGAGCTGCGCTTCCCAGAAGTTACAGGAAGGCCAGTCCACGGCCGCCTGGTAACCGGTAAATAGAGCGTCCCAGTCTATCGGCTCACCCCGCGCGGCTTCCCTCCAGCGGTTGACGTGGTTGTCGTTCGCGAAGACCTCCATCATGTGGTAACACTTCGAGAAACCGAGTTTCTCCAAAGCGTACTTCAACGACAACGTACCGGTACGTCCGAATCCCGCCCCTATTACCTGCAACGCCATTTGTGTTTCCCAGGGTTAAAAAGCTACTTAGCGGAAGTGGCGAACGACTATTTGACCTTGACCGTAATCACCGTAGACATTACTGGCGGAACGTGGGGTATGTGTAAGTAGTTGCCCAGCACGAGTCGCAGTTGATGCTCACCCGCAGGCAAAGTGATCTGCGTTTCCGTCTGCCCTTTCCCGAAGTGACGTACCTGGTCCGAGGCAGGTAACGGTTGCATCATATCCAGGTCACCTTCCAGGTCGACAAGCAGGTGATGGTGCCCGGTGTTTTCCACGTTGACGCCGGCAGGCGCAACCCCCATACCACGTAAACCGAACTTGATTGTGAAGGTCGAAGTTACTTCAGCGCCGTCTGCGGGTTCAATAAAGTAAACACCTGCGTTTTCGGGTGCGCTTGAAGCCAAATTCTGGGCTGCAATCCAACCGGTAGTGAGACAAGTCAGCAGAAACAGATAAGTCTGGGTTTTACGCATGGTTTCTTCCTCAACAGTTCACACCATTTTGCAACTAAATTGGGTCGAGACGGAACAACGGGATCTTGCGCTCAACCCGCGCCTGATAACGAACGTAACCCGGATAAACCTCCACCGCATCTTCCCAGGCCGACTTATGCTCCGAACCTGAGAGCTCCCTTGCCTGAAATCTCAGCTCCTGGCCGCGAAACGTACACCGGACTTCGGATTGAGCACGCAGGTTGTGACACCAGGCTGGATCTCTGCTCTGCCCACCGTTCGAACCGATGAGCAGCACCGCATCGCCCACAGATACATATAACAACGGCACATCGCGTGCAATTCCAGTCTTCGCGCCTCGGCAATGTAACAGCAGCATGGGTATGACGAAGCTCAATCTCAGCCTGCCTTTTGTTGCCCGGAGCAATGGCCGGTCTATCCAGGTAGCGAAGTGCATGAAAAACAGCGTAACCGGCTCGATTGCGACAAATCGGGAAAAGGCCTGCCAGATCGGATTTTTCATTGTTAGAACAGACGGCTTCTTACAAGCGGTAAGCCCGGCAGGCCGAGTCGTGGAACAACGCCTGCTTCTCGTCTTCCGACGCATCGGCCACCATTTTTTTGAAAGCGTTCCACAACACGTGATAAGAACAACTCTGCTTATCAACCGGAAAATTACTCTCGAACATGCACCGTTCAACGCCGAAACAATCGATGGCATGGCGATAATAATGACCCGTGGCAGCGACGACCTCAGCCGATGTGGCGGGCTTGTCTTTCTTATGAAATCCAAACCCGTTGAGTGGCATCACCAAGCCGCCAAGTTTCGGGAATACGTTGGGACACTCGGCAAGCCGGGTGATGGATTGCTGCCACTCGGGGTAGATTTCCTCTTGTTTGCCCGCGTACGGGCCAATGCCCAACGGTCCGCCGAAGTGATCAAAAATGATGGTCGTATCCGGAAAAGCTTCCGCGAGATCGGTCAACTCCGCAATTTGGGTATGGTACAGCCAGGCATCGAAGCTCAAACCGCGCTTGCCGAGTTCTGCAAACCCCTCGCGGAACTTCGCATCCAGGTACAGGTGTTGCGGGGGATTGGTATGGGAGTTGCGAACCTCATCGCTCGCATCCCATCCGGCGGCATGACGTATTCCACGAAACCGGCTGCTCGCCGCCATGTGTGCATCCAATACCTCACCCACTGCAGAACCGAGGCATAAATTCGCGTAGCTCACGATGCCACTGCACGCTCGCATCTCGCCAAAGCCGCCACTCGCGGACATGGCCGCTACGCCGTTGACAAACTCGGTCTCGCCGACCGGCCTTAGCGCCTCCGGTCCCAGTGCCCGATACATGCTGGAGCACTCGACGAACACGGTGCTCACCACGTTGTGCCCACTGCCGGTATCGGCAAGCAACTCATCGAGTAGATAGCGGCTTTGCGGGTGATCCCACAAATGGTGGTGAGGGTCGCAGATCTCCCGTTCAGGCTCGACGATCTCCTCCGTAACCTGATCCAACCACGTCATCTGATCCATACAGCTCTCCTCAACTTAAACCTTAGAGCCCGACCTAATACCGCTCGATTATCATCTGCGCAAAATCCCGGAAATTCTGCCGCGCACACGCCATGGGCGGCAGGAGGGTAACTTCCTTCAGGCCCGCCGCTTCCTGTTCATGCAACATGGCGATGATCTCTTCCGGCGTGCCAACAAGGCCCCCCGAGGCACGAATGAGTTCAGGGGTGACGAACTTGCGCTCTTCGGGTTGCAGATAGGTGCAATGGCCATCGTGCACGGTCATGTGGCGGCGATTGCTCGGCTGAGCATTCACGTGGATCAGGTACTGATCCCATACGTCACGGATATCGGGCTGAATGAATTCGTCGTCCCCTCGCTGCAGAGAGATTTCATACCAGAAGTGTAAGCTTGCGGAAACCATCGAGCCTACCTCGTCGATGACCCGGTCAGACGTAAGCGCCTCGCCTGGCTTCAAAACGCACGCGAACGTGAGCGCAGCCGTATGAAAGTCTTGAGGAAATTCCCGATCAACAGCCTCAGCCCCCTGGCGCACGGCTTGCAGGTTGTTGGCAAAAACCGCGAGTGGTTCACCTCCCGCAGAGATCCTGCCGTCTCCGTAGGCTCCCGCAACTTTGAGTGCAAGCGGTCCGTTCGCTGCAACATAAATCGGTACAGGATTTGCTACGTTCACGAAACCGAGTTCCTGATGCAGGAACTGGATGGGTCGGGTTTCGCCGTTTAATGTGTATTCCACCTCTTCGCCGTGCAACAGCGCCCGAACCACACGCAGATACTCGCGAAACGCCTTGGGTTTGACGGGATTGAAACCCATGACTCGCATGGCTGTGTGACCGGTACCGATGCCTAGAAATACCCTGCCGGGCGCAATGCGGTTAATGCTGGCAATGGAATGCGCCGTCACAGGCGCCAACCGCGTGCCGACAATCGCGACGCCAGTGCCGATACGAATCTTCGAGGTATGATGGGCTGCCAACGCCATGGTTGAGTAACAATCCGACCAGATCATCTGGGAATCCGGCACCCATGCATGATCGTAACCGATGCTCTCCGCATACTGGATGAGCTGCCAGTCATCAATTTTGGTGGCAACCATCGCGCCGAATTTCATGAGGCGTTCCTCCTAATAGACAACGACCGAACGGATGCTTTTGCCTGCATGCATCAGATCGAACCCCTCGTTGATATCGTCCAACGTCAGGGTGTGGGTAATGAGATCATCAATATTGATTTTTCCTTCCATGTACCAGTCGACGATTTTTGGTACATCCGTGCGGCCCTTGGCTCCACCGAACGCGGTACCCCGCCAGACCCTGCCGACAACCAGCTGAAACGGGCGTGTGCTGATTTCCTGACCGGAACCTGCGACGCCAATGATGATGCTTTCACCCCAGCCCTTGTGGCAACATTCGAGCGCCTGGCGCATCACCTCTACGTTACCGATGCACTCAAAGGAATAGTCGACACCCCCGTCGGTGAGATCAACGATAGCAGCCACGGTATCGCCCACGTCCGTTGGGTTGATGAAATCGGTCATCCCGAACTTCTCTGCCAGCACGCGTTTGTCGTCGTTCAAATCCACGCCGATGATGCGATCTGCACCCGCGATACGTGCACCTTGAATCACGTTGAGCCCGATACCGCCGAGTCCGAATATGGCAACGTTCGAGCCGGGTTCCACCTTGGCCGTATTCATCACCGCACCCAACCCGGTCGTTACCCCGCAACCGATATAACAAACCTTGTCGAACGGAGCGTCAGACCGGATCTTGGCCAGCGCAATCTCCGGCATGACGGAGAAGTTGGAGAACGTGGAGGTACCCATATAGTGAAAGAGTTTTTCTCCGTTGAATGAAAAGCGGCTGCTGCCATCTGGCATGACGCCTTGCCCTTGTGTCTCACGGATAGCACCGCACAGGTTCGTTTTCCCCGACGTGCAGAATTTACACTGACGGCATTCGGGCGTGTAAAGCGGGATGACGTGGTCCCCCGGAACAACCGAAGTCACTCCCTCACCAATATCCACCACGACTCCGGCGCCTTCGTGACCCATGATGGACGGGAACAAACCTTCAGGGTCCGCACCGGACAGCGTGAACGCATCCGTGTGACAGATCCCGGTTGCCTTGATCTCCACCAGGACCTCACCTGGTTTCGGCCCCTCAAGCTGTACGGTTTCTACTCTGAGCGGCTCCGAGGCCGCGAACGCAACTGCGGCGCGTGTGTCCATGTCATCTCCCCGGTTGCCAATCCCCCCTGAGGCTACCGTTTCGGAGTGGAAAAGCAAACGGAAAGCGATAGGAGAAACTAAGGGATCACAAGTACAATCCGGCGCCGACAAGTCACCGAGAACAAGTCCCGCTTGCGCTTAAAAACTCGAATTAACAACTGGCGCCGCTACGTCCCGATTCTGGACGTGATCAAACACTACCGGCGCGAGGATTTCCCACACGACCTGGTAGCCGGTATCGTCGTCGGGGTAATCACGGTTCCACAAGCCGTCGCCTATGCCTTTCTCGCTGGTTTACCCGCTCAGGCCGGGTTATACGCCTGCCTCGCGCCAATGGTCATCTATGCAATTCTCGGCTCTTCAAAGCAGTTGGTCGTAGGCCCCGTCGCCATCGCCGCGCTCATGGTGGCCGCCACGGTCAGCGAATTTGCCCCCCAGTACAGCGACGAATACCTCGGCATTACCACCGTGTTATGCCTCCAGGCTGGCCTCGTTCTTCTGTTACTGCGCGTTTCAAACATGGGCGGCTTGGTGAATCTGTTGAGCCATCCGGTCATTGTCGGATTCGTCAATGCCGCGGCGATCCTTATCATCGTCAGTCAGTTGAGCGCGTTCACGGGCATTACCCGCGGAGCCGCAAGCGATCCATTTAACCGCCTCGCAGATTTACTTCAGGCAGCCGATAC
>SMWK01000095.1 GCA_004356895.1 Gammaproteobacteria bacterium | reverse complement strand
TGAGGATGAGGATACTCTGCCCCGCCGTCGCATTGATGGTCATGTCGGCCGCGAATTGCTGGCCGATGACGACGATGTTAGTGCCTAGGTCGGTTACCACACCGCCGGGTGCAATGATGACCTCTTCGGTGATGGCCATGGCGTCATCCAGCAGCCCGAACTGCAGGGGGCTGACTGCGGTAATCGTGATCACCGCGACGAACGTCACCTCGACCGCTACGCTCTGTGGATTGTCCGCATTGACACTCGTTGCGAACAGCAGGCCGATCAGGGCGAAGCCCGAGATGGCGGTGATGGAATTCATGTGAGACTTAGTATTCACCAACTTCACTCCTGCGGCTGATTTCAACCCCCCTCTTAAGAGCGAAGCCTACGCAGAACGTCGAAAAAGTTATGTGAACTAGCACACAAATCGCGGTTCAGAATCGGCGCGGCACATGGGTTTCCGACCAACGGGCCATGGGCTCCGACGAACGGGCAACAGACGTCGGTAGCCTAGATCGGCGCAGGTGCAGCTGACGTGATTGACTGCATTGAATTTGACATAACGCTGCTACGGCAGGCGCAAGTGCCAGAGAATGAGATCAGAGCCGTAAGTTATTGATAAGTAACGGTGATGTCGAAACTGCCGTCAGCAGCACCGGCCACGGCGGTGCCGTCACCGGTCAGCGTCGCGCCGACGAGCAGGGTACCGCTAGCGACGGAAGTCCCCAAATAACCGGCACCATCGCAATCCGTATCGGTCCCGGCAGCATAATTGCAGCGGAAATCGGTCAGGGCATAGCCGGCTCCCGAGACGATCGCGTCGATGTGGATCGTGATGGCCTGCCCCGGGGTCGCCGTGACGGTCAGGCTGGCCGCGGCCTGCGGACCGCCCTCGACGCGGTCGGCCGAGTCGGTCACGGTGCTGTCTGGGGCGACGGTCACGCTCTCGAGATTGGCCAGGTTCTGGTCGAGAGAGCCGAATTGCAGGGCATTGGCTTCACTGATCGCGATCGGCGCGACGAAGGTCACCTGGACCGCAATGGTCTCGGGATTCGCGGCCGGAAGACGGGCCGGCAACGCCAGCCCCACGAGGGCAACGGTTACGCACAGAATCCGGCCATTACCGGTTTCTCGGGGCTCGCTCACAAGTACGTCTTTTTGTTTTTATTACTTATCTAAAGACGACTACATTATAACATTATGCGCGGCTCCGGTGTCGGGTCTTGTGAAGGGGTGAGCTTTGAGAAATCAGAAGTTGACGGCGAACCCGAGCGAAATAACCGGGTAGACCTTGAAGGCATCGAGATCGCTTTCGAGTTCCAGGCGCTCCATTTCGAGTGCCGCATCAAAGGTCGGATCGCCCGCCAGCGTGCCATCCGCCGTCATCGTCACGATCGGCGAATCCTGCCAGAGCACACCGAGATCCAGATTGATTCCGACCTTGTTGAATACCCGAAAGTCGAAACCGATGCCGAGATAGGGCGCGGTCGATTCGAACGATGTCGTGCTGCTCAGTGTACCTATTTCGCTGGGCAGATACGTAGCCCCGCCGATGTTGGTAATCGCCCCCTGACTGGCCATGACGAGTTCGTTACCGTTGGAGAAAATTCCGATCGTGAAGCGGAGCGGTTGAAGTGGGACGCGAAAGTTGGCCGTGACATACAGGGAGTCGAGTTTCAGATCGGAATTGTAATTGATGCCAGCCTGCGATCCGCTGTTATCGTAGTCAAATTTGTTGAGACCGACACGGAGATCGAGATAGGGCACAGGACGCCAGGTTGCCTCGATGCCGAGTCCCAGTGTTCCAGCCTTGGCCCCAAACCACAGATTATCATCGGCGATCGCACCCTGAGTAAACAGCGCACCCAATGCAAGTACGACGACCTGGCAGCGAATCGTGTTCATAGAGTTTCCTTAGGACCGCTTGGCACGGTCATATGACATTCGGCTGTGCAGACTAAACGCGGTAGTAGACGGGTACTGTGTGTTAGGTCACAGCTTGTGTACCGAGCGACGCTAAGGAGGTGCGTAACGCGAAACGATATACCGTACGACTTTACATAAGTCTAAGCTTCGCGAACTGTTTTAAGGTCACCAGAACCGACTCTGATGGCCCGCTCAAGATTTTCCTTGAGTATGTCTGCGTTTAGGTTTTGTCGATTCGGTTTAGAATTTGATATTGAAACCGATATGCACGCCGTCATCGAACTCAACACTCGGCGCAGCATCGAAATCGCCTTTGACGTATCGCGCACCGAGATAGATCTCGGCATCCCGCATGAACCGATACCCGAATCTAAAAGTGTAATCCTGATACTTCTCGAGGCCGCTGCCCGTTAGAACGTCGGGAGCGAAATACGCTGCACCGGTCAAAGTGATGCGGTTATATCTGGTCAAGGTGTAGCTCATAAATCCGCCCACGCTGAGTCCGTAGCCGCTCTGATCGGACAGGTCACCGTCAACGTAAACGAGCCGTCCACCCAAGCCCGAGCGAATCGGATTGGCTCCTTCACTTGCAAATCCTCGAAGAGTCACGCTGATGTGCGCAGCACTGCCGTTATCGCCGTGATCCAGCCAGCCGCCATCAATGTTCAGCCTGCTGTCCTTTAGATCGTGAAAGTAGATGATACGCAGCGCATCGCTATTGAAACTGAGGTCAATTTCGTCAGCCACTACCTGCGCGCACAACAGTCCAGCGGCCAGCAGTGCGAAGACGAATCTCATGCCGGCACTCCTCGATAACAACCCCGTCATGATACCGGCAATCACCAGGATCACCTAGCCCGCGACCGTACCCTCGATTGCATCGGTTTATTGTATGAATTGACCGCCGGCGTGCGTCGGGCGTGAATAACGACTGACTGCTGGATACAATAGCGACGTCGAACGCTGCAGCCTGAACAGCGATCAGTTAAGCATTGTATCGTGCAGGTAAGCCGGTAACGATAAGCTGAGCCTTCGCTCAAGCGGTGGAGGAATAATCGACTAAACTAAAGTAGTCGCTCCAAACGATCCAGGTCGTTAATCACGCGCCAGGAGCCGCCCTCCGCCTCCACACGAGCTTGCCACATGTCGAGACGATCGAGGTACTCACGGGGGTCGATATTATCGCTTGAAAGTTTGGTCACGTTCAACGCGACGACCTCGAAGTTCTCCATGGGCACGGGAAAATCCCGTACGTACCCCTCCATCAAATCTTCCTTTAAATCCGAGAAAATGAATATGATCTTGCGGCCGGGTTCTTTCTCGTTCAAAAACTGAACGGCCTGCAATAACCCGCCCGTAATATCCGTATGGCTCGCAGGCCTGACACTCTTCAGAAACGTATGAATAGTTTCTGAAAACAGTCGCTTTTGGGCATTCGCAGCGCTCGGGCGATCGTCGAAGGTCACCTTAGCGATGATGTCCTTCTCACTGAAGCTGCCTGTATCGATCCGTGCGACCGCGAACGAGTCCAGACCGTTCAGCCGCGTCAACGTATAGTTGATAATCTGCTCAGCCTTGTCCAGTTGCTCGGTATAGGTCCCGGACGTATCCAGTAGAAGGTACACGCCGATGTTCCGCGGGCCAGCATCCGAACAACCCGCTACGAACAATGCGGTTACCGCCAAATAAGTCAACCGTCTCATGAGGACACCTCCGAAATGCTATGTGAACCGGATTTCGACCGTTTATTGATACCCACCTCGACCCACAGAGGCAAGAAAATAAGCACGTCATAGAGCTTGATCAGTACTGCGCCCACGAGCCGTATTGCGCCGCCGATAATGCGCAACGACAGCCCGACCAGGTGCAGTGACCCAGCAGCTAGCAGCCCTACGACCGTGCGGAGAGAATGTACCAACGTCTCTAGGGGTATCGCCACAAACACTAAGGCGAATGGCAGCATGAATCCCAAGCCCATTTGTGCTGCGGTTGTGATCCAGGCGAAATCGTTCTCGACCATAACACCACCCCGTAAAAGCGCGCTGGTCGCAAGTTCATCCTGCATGAGAATCTCTCGCATATAGGCAAGCCCAGCTTCGATCGACGCCAGGGACAACAAGATTCCGAAGGTTGTCCACATCATTCGGATTCTGAGCTTGTCCGGCAGAGCGCCGATGACCGGGAACAAACGCGTGATCCGCAACGACTCCATCAAGAATAGCCCCATGGATATTTCGACTAAGATAATCACAAGCGCGGCAATATCGGCCGTCTTGAAGCCGAAGATGAAGTTCGTACCGCCCACCATCTCCGCCATCGGCCTGGCGATGAGGGAGAAATTAATCGCAGCGCCACCCACGGCCACGCTGAGTACGAAAGCGGATACGAAGAACTGCACCAGAGAAGAAGAGGAAATTACCTGGAGTGCACGGTCGGTACCGCGCACTATTTCCTCATACTCCTGCATGTGCCGATCGATAGGCTGACATCGCTTGAGTAGACTGTCTACGTTCTTGTTGACGTGATTGAGGTTCTGCTGAATTCGCCGCCAATTCGGCACCATGCGACGCAACAACGCGTGTCGTTTCCCACTGGCAGCGCGATACTCTTCCATCGCCTGCTCATGAGCCTTCACCAACGATTTGTGAATATCACTCAGAATGGTTCCCACCATTTTGTCGCTACGAGCGTCTATTTTGGCCACTGCATCCACCGCCTTGACCCAACCTGGGGGATCCGGCGGCACATCCACCGTCTTTTGATAATCTTCTTCTATGCGGACAATGGCTTCGCTGAGATTCCGCTGAAACCGGGGGTAGGCCCCCAGATCTTTTTCGACACTGTCGGAGATGCGATCAAACTCCCGTTCAATGATGCGCTCCTTCGCTTCCCGTCCAGCCGCCAGGAGCACCTCCCGATTGCGTGCCGCGAGGCGCCGCTCTGCATTCGCAAGAGCATGCGCCCCCAGGCGAAAGGCGTCGTGGAGCGTCCGGCTGAGCGTTAAGATCACATTGTGTCCCGAGCTTCGCGCGAGATAGAGCAATGTCACCAAAAACACTAGCAATATACCGACCGAAAGCGCCGGATAGGGGGTGATCCCAAGCAGATCGGCAAAAGCCATTATCACATCCTCATTTACACGTAACGATCCCACCGCTTAGGAGTAGGCTGTTGACGGAGAGGTGTGGCTTAGAGGCAAGAGCCGTATGGCTAACGCGACTGGCAACCCCGCTGTCTTGGACTCTTCCGTAGACCGGTGGCTTTGCGACCCCTCCTTTCGAAGGGTGTGCCTTTTACAAGTGACAGGATGCGCAGTTTGAGAGAGTGTGTCTAGAGACTTGCGTCTCAATTTCCCACTCCGATTGGCTCAGGGGCCTACCCCGCTCAGCTGCAAACCACAACCGAGTTACCTAAACGCGATACGGGATTATCGCGGCGCCTCCTGATTAATCAACATAATCAATCGTTTAGCATCCAAGATCGTCCTCAGTAGCGAACCAGACTCGCGCCCCAGGTGAACCCGCCGCCAAAAGCTTCCAGGAGCAGTAGGTCACCACGTTTGATACGTCCGTCCCGGACTGCGGTGTCCAGTGCCATCGGCACCGAGGCCGCTGAGGTATTACCATGCTCTGCGATCGTTAAGACCACCCGTTCCATGGGTATCTGCAATCGCTTGGCCGTGGCCTTGATGATACGAAGATTAGCCTGATGGGGAACGAACCAGTCGATCTCGTCTTGCTGAAGATTATTTTCCTCAATCACCTGATCGACCATACGCTCTAGAGTCCGAACGGCCACCTTGAAGACTTCGTTGCCCTTCATTCGAATGAGAGAGGTGTCCGGCGACGATGACTTCTTAGAAACGCCGGTGTCGGCGTACAACAGTTCCTTATATTTCCCGTCCGCGCCCAGGCTGGAATAGATCACTCCAGGTTCCTCGGCTGCTTCAATAACGACCGCACCCGCACCATCACCGAACAGCACGCACGTCTCCCGATCTGTCCAGTCCACGATGCGCGACATGGTCTCGGCACCGACTACCAGCGCGCGCTTGATACTGCCGGTGCGCACGAACTGATCTGCAATCGTGAGGACGTACATAAACCCGCTACAAGCTGCCTCTACACTGAATGCAGGCCCGCCACCGATACCCAGGCGTCTCTGTAACAGACAGGCGACATTCGGAAATACAAGATCAGGCGTGCAAGTGCCCACGACGATCATGTCGATCTCCTGTGGGCCCACGCCTGCCATATCCATAGCAGCAAGCGAAGCATGATAGGCCAAATCACTGGTCGT
>SMWK01000094.1 GCA_004356895.1 Gammaproteobacteria bacterium | reverse complement strand
ACTTCCGCAACAACCCGCCGGGACTCGGCGGAGGCCAGCGATGAGTTCTCGCTGAGATAACCCACCAGCTCATCCAGATCGGTGTTCATGGGTAATATTCCGGATACGCTAAATATTATCCAGAATTATGCCCGATACCGGGCATAATTATTTGTAAAAGAAAGTAAATCGAAAACTTCGTAAAATTACAACTGAAATGCCGGTGTTTCCGAGGGGGTGCACTAACTCAATACCAGAACGAGATAAAAGCGCGCGTTACGATCGAATGGAAGCCGTAGAGCGGTTCGCTACCGGCGTTCCCACCCGCGACGGTGACATCACGAAAGTCGTCGTAGTCAAAACGGATGTAGTCGACGAACAGACTCGCTTCGCCTTTTTTGAAAAACGGCATCCATCCCGGCTTGAACTCGTAGCTGATTCCCACGCCGGCTGTATGGGATACGAAAGTACCGAGTTCCTTGTCACGAGCGAGAAAGTTCTGAGCAGATTGGCGATCGAAGAGGTCGCTATAGAAATCGGCCGCCGTCTGCGAGTAATAACGATACTTGACGTCGAGCGTGATGCCTTTAGGTAACGGATGCACATAAGCAAATTCGACATTCCACGCGTTAGTGCCCCATGTATCCGTGTAATAACGGTATTCGCCTTTCAAAGACACACGGTATGGCAGGTAGTACAGCGCCCGAATTGCCGTGGCGCTGGAGGTTTTGGTACGCGGGTAAATTTCCGACTCGTACTCGTAACCCCGTGCCGAGTCTGCATCGAGATAACGCACCTGCCGATAGGGGTTGTTGAGAAAGCCTTCGTCGGTTACCCCTTCGTAGTTGAGGTTTACGATCATGTTTTTCGTGATGATCTGGGAGAAGTCAACTCGGTAGTTCTGACGAGTAGTTTCTTCCTCGAAGTTCAGATCGCCGTTGCGATAAACGGTGTCCCAGGCCCGGCCGTAACTGATGCCGAGCGTAGTCAGGTCACCGAAAAAATCCTGGCTGATGCCGAACCGTACCGAGTTGGCCGAATAATCGTCTTCCTCGCTATTGGTGTAAGAGAGCCCCATGAACGTTTTGCCGTGCAGATAGTCGACGCCAATACTCTTTTCATCACGCTCTTCTTCATACTCGCTGGCTGTGGCCATTACGTCGACTGAAGCGCTCGTAATCATGTCGATGTAGTAGTTGCTCCAAACCGACACAGTGTCCTTGAATCCTTTGCGAACCAGCACCGAGGGACCAACCACCTGAAGCCCACCACCGTCGTAACCGTGATACATCACATCGGCTCGGTCTTCAGGCAGAATGGCTGCCTGGGTTGCCGATCCGATCAGTAGCCATGTGCCTGCAATTGCCCGCAACAGGTGTTTAGTTACAACCACAGCCGCCTCCAGACCCACCCTCAGCCCCGCGTGCGCCTTCCCGAGCCTGATAAACGTGGTGCAAATAAGCACTAGCCACGGGCGATCGATTGAAGCTCATGATGGGATCAGCAAGGTTGTTTCGTTCGTATGGGCTCACCCATGGTTTGATCTCCATAACGGAACAACCAAAAGATCCCATGATCGAGACGCTCAACAAGATAGCGAACACTATTCTTGCAACCGTTGGCAACTTCATGATCATCTCCTAGAAAAAGAGCGTGAGCCCACCGGAAAACTCTATGTTGTGTTTGGTTTCCCGGCTACCGAGCAGATCGGTTTCGAAAACATGATCGCGAACGTCGATATGAAACGCGAGCCAGTCGGTCGCGATCAGTCGATAAACCACACCGGCGTTGATGGTGAAGCGGTCATCTCCACCGAAGTTGGTACTGCCAACACCCGCAACGACATATAGGCCGCCTTTGAAAGCCAATCCTCGTCCAAGAAAAGATTCGCCCGGGAAGATGTTGTAACCGACGGACACGTTGTAATAGGTCATGTCCCGTTCGTCGTCCGTAAGAATCTGCGCACCGCCACTCAAACGTTCGAAGCTGGTTTCACCCAACGTTGTCCTACCGTATTGGCCTTCAACGAAAAAATCTTCGGTTACATGATAGGCAACTCTTGCACCCACAACGGTGTTAGTGCCGAAATCTTCAACACTCATCAATCCGGCCAGCACACCAAACTCGAAATTCTCTTTGTCGAGCTTGTCCACGTCGACCTTACGGCGTTCCGGTTCCCGCACCACAAGAGGTTCGAGTTCGAGCTCGTTGGGATCGGTTGCGGCAAATGCACCAGGGGATACCCACGCAGCTCCCACGGCGAGCACTAGAAAAATACGCTGAATCCTGCTTTCCATTGATCTATCTCTTGGTTGTCGTCCCTGCTCGTAAGCACCGTATGGCGCTTGTATTCCATGCGCAGAATGAATCTATCGCTCAGATAGACGTTCGCCCCTATACCGGCATGGACGATCTCATCGGTGCGGTCTTCCGCCTGAACGATGGTGGTATGCGGTTTGGTTTCGATCATACCGGTGCCAATTGTGAAATAAGGTGATACACGCCACTGTGGAAACGGATACATGACGATGTTTGCCGATCCCATTAGACCGTCGGAGAAATTGCCGAGGATCTGGGTTGCTTCGAGCTGCAGGGTGATGTGTTCGTTGAGTGCGTAACCGAGATACCCGGTGATTGAGGCGGCACCACCGAAATCGCCCCCGTTGAGCCCCATTTCCCATCGGCGCCTGGCGAAGTCGCCGAGCACAATCTCGCCAAAGTCGATTTCGTTACCTTCCAGATCCAATGTGTGGCGCATCTGGTTGACGTGTACCCAGCCTTCCTTGAAGTGCTGCCCACGAGGCACCCGGACCTTGAACCAGTCCGTACGTTGTTTGAGGATCTCGATGCGATCACCCTGCCCGGCTACGTAAAAAATCGGATAACCCCGACCGGGACCCGTGTGCATCTCTATATAGGGATCAGATACCACCACTTCAGGCTGATACTTCTGGAAGATGTCCAGCAACCGCGCTTGGGCAGGAGTAGCCAGAAACAAGCCAACAAGGCCCAGCGTCAACCACTTTCCTACGTATCCAATCAATTCACCGACCATCCTTTTTCGGCTCCTCCGCTCAAGGCGGTACGTCGAATGGGTTGTTGTAGTACTGCCCGCCGATGTCGATCCATTCTGAGATGAGTTTCAACTCAGCCGCCGACAATCGGCCCGCGTGCGTTCCGCCGTCAAACAACGTGAAGAACCGGGGTGACACGATCGCGCCAGCAACAGACAACGAAGGCGTGACCGTTACCGTAACTAAAATCGGAATTGGGTCGCCGTTTGCATCCAGAACCGGATCGCCGTTTGCATCCAGCAGGAATAGCAGGTTGCCGTTTGCATCGGTGGCCTGGACCAATTCATCGATCAGCGCACCGTTGTCGAGAATCTGAGCATTGTCGTTGAACAACAACTCCCTATAACTTTTGTAGTGATCCGGCTCATCTGCAGACGGTCCATCAGCCAGATCTGTCTGCGCGGCCGGCACCCTGGCTGCACCCATGTCATCGACGGGGCTGTGGCAGCTGGTACAGGTATCGTCACGCAACAAGGTAATACCGTCGATGTCGAACACCTGACGATCTACACCCCAGAAAGGATGCACATGTGTCTCGTAGTTGATGACGATGCGGCAGCTGGCATTCCAATTGGTTACGCAACCCGGATCGAGTGGTGCGGTTGTCGTGAGGTCGGCATAGCTATAGTCGAAGCTCGCGTCCTTCGCACGCACGTTGGGATCGGTCCACACATCCACGTACTCGATATCCACGTTAGGATTGGGGATGCCATTAATACGGGTATAAACCTCCGCCATCGTCTCGCCGGCATTTGCGAAAAGTGCAGGTTCGGTATTCGGGAACGGTGCGTCGTCTGTGGGTGCACCAGGATTGGCAGAAGGCGCTTCGGCATCCAGCCTACCGTGTGGTAGTTCGCTCGCAGCGGAATGACAGCCGTTACATTCAGCCTCCTCACCGGGACGAACCTGCAGCCAGTTCTGATGCCTGCCCGTTACCCTGCGACCGTTCACGTCGAGGATGTCGATCCAGAACGCCACATTGGCCGGAACCTTCAACTTGACCGAACCATCGGGTTCGATGGGCGCGTAACCAATCACCTCACGCATGAGTTGTGCCTGGGAACGCCCGAACGCGGTAGCGTCCAGATCTACGATATCGTCGTCCGGCATCGAGACGGCTTTTACCACGCGTACGAAGCGCAGGGGACGGTCATCACCCGTGGTGATGCCAGGGTCCCGTAGCGCGAGAATGGGCGCAACTTCCACACCGTCGAAGTCGTATACGCTCGCGATGTGCAGGATACCCACGGACTGTGAGACCAAATCGGGGTCGATATCGATTCCCGCAGTTTTGTCCAGAATCACGGGTGGATTGGTGCGTGGTTCCATCACCACAACTTCCGAGTGTACCTCGCCCTCTTCGGCTGTCACGATTGGCTGCTGGGTGTCGTCATCGAGGTCGTGCATCCAAATCCCATAAAGTGGGTCGGCTTCTACGAAGTTTGGATCCAGCAGAAATTCGTCGGTACAGGGCGCGATCACCGGGTTTGCGGGGTCGCTGATCTCGTCGACCAAGCGGCATTGGCTCCATGAGACGATCAAGCGGTTGGTCCCATCAAACAGTGGCGCTACGCTCGCATACCTGCCTTGTAATGCGGGAGTGTCGTCGTCCAGGTTGAGATCACCCGGAATGAGAAACTCCTGAGCATCAGCCATGAGTCCCAGATTCGCGAATGTTGGTTGATCGTGTTCTACATACGCATCGGTATCAATCGCAACCGGGATTGCACCCATGCGGGTCTGACCGCCGCCTGGGCGCATCATGACCAGCAACCGTCCATCCGGCAGCTCCTGGGCTTTCATGAAATCAATGATTTCGCCATTGGGTCCGGTATCGTGGCTGTGCACACCATATAAAAGCTGCAGCTCGGTGCCGTCAGGATTTGCCCGGTAGAGGCTGATACGGTCGCGACCGGAAACGTTGTCCCAGCGGCTGTAGACGATGCGCCCGTCGCTCAACACCATAGGGTCGAGGTCGGAACTTTGATTGAAGGTGATCTGGTGAATGTCGCCACCATCCTCATTCATCACGTGTAGCGTCAGCGCTTCTTCGACGCGATCCTCATCGAACGCGGAAAACTGAGGCTTACCTTCGTCGAGCAGAACGGCTTTTGACTGGCGCTGCCTTGTCGAGGAAAACAGGATTCGGCCATCAGGAAGAAAACGCGGAGCGACGTCCTGGCCAATCTCGGCTGTGATGTCGGAACTGATCGCCCGACTGAGCAGAGTTGTATCTCGATCGTAAATCCAGATGTTCCATTTAGGCTGCTCATCATCGTCGAGATTTGGATCTTCCGGCGCGCGCATGGCAAAAACGAGCTTCTGACCGTCGTAGGAGACACTCAGATCCTTGATGTCGTACAGCGGCGGGACGCCGTTCATGTCATCGGGGAATACGCCATCACTAAGCGATATTTCAGCACCGCTCGGGGAAGCACGATCTCGCAGAAAAAGTTCTGCTCCCGGACGAAACTCCACTGCACGACGTACTTCTGACGTAAGCAGGTTGCCATCATCATCGAGCAGCACCGGTCGCTTAACATAGGCGATCGGAAAGTCGAGCGTCACTGGATCGGGATCTTGACCACCGCCAAGCGCTGAACTCGAACTACTTCCGCTTCCGCCGCCACAACCGACAACGGCGATGGCAAACGCCACAGCGAGGTTGAGCTTCACAATAGAATAACGTTTACAGGTCACTAAAACCGCCCTCTGCGACTGGACAATGACAGGTGCTGGTTATTCTTCCATAAGCCTAATCCCTCAAACGTGACTGGGGTCACAGCCGGGAGTTGGCGTACGTTCAGACGTGATGCGTTGGCAACAATTGCGCTTAGTTGTATAGCTACTTTACAGACCGGCTACAACCTGCGTGGAGGCTGGGAAAAACTACTTCTACCGGCGTTGTGATCGATGTCACAGCTTGGAAATACGCTTTGTTAGACCCTGAACCTACTTATATCCCGCCAATGGATTGGTCACTGGGTAGGTCCGTCCAAACGATTCATGAAGTAACGCTTTGGACGTGTTGAGGAGCATGTTGATGAAATCTAAGATGCACGTCCGCCGTGACCGGCAGTACGTCTGCCCCACCCGGCAGTACGTCCGCCGAGCCTGGCAGTACGGGATGCTCTTTCTTGTTGCCTTGTCCACGACATCGTCGGCTTGGGCCGACGCCAGAGATCAGGCAAAGCGTATTCACGATCGTATCGCCGGTGTTCCTCCGAACGAAACAACCCTCCTTGCCATGGCAAACGAAATCACCAACAACAATGCGATTGGCGCCGCTTTGATGGCCACCGATTCGGCAGATTTCTACAACGTCACGTTAAAGAACTTTGCCGCGCCCTGGACCAACCGCGATGAAAGCGTATTCGTTCCGTTAGACGACTATCAGGCAACCATTATCGGGTTGGTACGGGACGATGGTGACTTTCGCGATATATTGAGCGCAGACATCTTATACGTTGGTTCGGGCGCCGGTATTCCCGCCTATTCAAACAACAGCAATGCACATTACGAAGCTCTGGAAAATTCAGGCACCGACCTTCAAGCCAACCTGCAGGCCACCACGCAATCATCGTTGACGGGTGTTCCAGCGGGCGCGACCGCAGGGATTATGACCACTCGATCTGCAGCAAAAGCGTTTTTCATCGATGGCACGAACCGAGCCATGTTCCGCTTCACGCTTCGCAATCATCTCTGCAACGACATGGAGCAGGTGCTCGATACCACCCGAGCCCCCGATCGGATTCGCCAAGACGTATCGCGCAGCCCAGGCGGTGACAGCCGGATATTCCTCAACAATTGTATTGGTTGTCACTCCGGCATGGACCCCATGGCCCAGTCATTTGCTTATTACGATTATATCTACGATGACGTCAACGACCCGCTCGGGGATAGCGGCGCCATCAGCTACAACGGCGCAGGCGCGATCGACCCGGTCACCGGTACACGCGTGGTATCCAAGTACTTCAACAACAACACCAACTTCGAGCACGGATTTATCACCACCGACGACTCCTGGGGAAATTATTGGCGCGCGGGCCAGAACGCACTTCTAGGTTGGGATGCTAGTTTGCCCGGCAGCGGAAACGGCGCCAAGGAGATGGGCCGAGAACTGGCTAACTCCAATGCGTTTGCCCAGTGCCAGGTGGAGAAGGTGTTCACCAACGTCTGCCTGCGACCGCCCCAAGACAGCGTAGATCGAACCCAGATCGATTCCATGATGGTTTCGTTTCAATCGAGTGGATACAACTTGAAGCAGGTCTTTGCGGAATCAGCCGTCTACTGCATGGGCGATTAGAGTCGGAGGATATGATGAAATCAGTAACACAAACCAACTTACTTCCGATCGCCTTGTTTGCCGCGCTCGTCGCATTACAAGGTTGCGGCACCGGCAGTGGCGCCCCTACTTCGTCAAACCCGGTAACTACAACTCCCGACGTCAGCAACTACACAGGTCCCGCACCTGCTACCGCTGATGTGCAAACCTTCAAGCTCACCGTATGGGACAACCTCGTACCCAACAACCGTTGCGGCACTTGTCACAACGCCGACCAGACGCCACGTTTTGTGCGCTCGGACGATATCAACCTTGCCTACGACGCCGCGAATACCGTCGTAGATCTATCCGACCCACCCACGTCGATTATGGTGACTAAGGTAAGAGGCGGACACAACTGCTGGCTAACGAGTAACAACGCTTGCGGTGACATCATTGAGCAGTACATTGAAAACTGGGCCGGTGCAACCTTCGGTGGTGTTGGCAAGACAGTGCAACTTGTTGCGCCTCCTTTGCAGCCACCCGGCTCGAGCAGAAACTTTCCAGCGGACAGCTCACTTTTTGCCACGACCGTGCATCCCGTTCTCACAACCTACTGTGCCGGTTGCCATACCGAAACCGCGGCTGTTGCACAATCTCCCTACTTCGCGGGAGCAGATGTGGACGCGGCCTACGAAGCAGCCCAATCGAAAATCGATCTAGAGACACCGGCCAATTCGCGTTTTGTGATTCGGCTGGGATCACAATTCCACAACTGCTGGAGCGATTGTCAAGCCGACGCTGCGGAAATGCTGATGGAGATCACCAACCTTGCAAACGGCATTACGCCAACTGAAGTTGATCCTAGCTTGGTGACCAGCATGGCGCTGACGCTAGCGGATGGAATCATCTCTTCCTCTGGTGGGCGCCATGAAACCAACGTAATTGCGCTTTACGAGTTCAAAACCGGTTCAGGCAACACCGCTTTCGACACGAGCGGTGTGGAGCCAGCGGTAAATCTCACGCTGTCCGGCACTTATAACTGGGTCGGTGGCTGGGGTGTTCAGTTCATCGATGGTAAGGCGCAGGGATCAACCACCGCGAGCGCAAAACTTCACGATCTGATCACTGCAACAGGCGAGTACACCATCGAGGCTTGGGTGGCTGCCGCCAACGTCACACAAGATGGACCGGCACGCATCGTGACTTATTCCGGTGGGTCCATGACACGTAACTTCATGATAGGCCAGACGTTGTACAACTATGACACCTTCAACCGCAGCGATCAGTCGAATCAAAACGGCGAACCGCAGATGTCGTCAGCAGATGCAGACGAAGATCTCCAGGCTACGCTGCAGCATGTGGTGATGACCTACGATCCCGCTAATGGCAGACGTCTTTACGTCAACGGGGCGTTCACCGATGACATTGATACCGTTCCCGGCGGTCTCCTGAACGAGTGGGACGATACATTTGCGCTGGCGCTAGCCAGCGAGGTCGACAACAACAATCGCTGGGAAGGCACGGTACGCTTGCTCGCTATTCACAACCGAGTGCTTACCGACGAACAGATCACTCAGAACTTCGATGTGGGCGTAGGCGAGAAATATTTCCTGCTGTTCAACGTAACCGACCATGTTGGTATTGAAGACGCATACGTGGTGTTCGAAGTGAGCCAGTTCGACTCTTATTCGTATCTCTTCGACGAACCGTTCTTCGTCGTGCTCGGCACCGGCGTCACGCTGGGTAACATTCCCATCAGCGGAATACGCATTGGCGCCAACGGTCGGGAGCTTCCCGTTGGTCAAGCATTTAAAAACGTAGACGTAACTATCAACGACGTCGATTACGCAGTTGAAGGGTTACAACGTATTTCGAGTCTCGGAACGGTCATCCCGCTGGAAAAAGGTCCAGCCCTTGATGAGTTTTTCCTTACTTTCGAGGTTCTGGGTTCATCCACCAACGTCGTGGTGGAAGCTTCCCCCACGCCGCAGCCGCCTCCACCCGATGTGCCGCGAGATCCAAACGTCGGCATACGGAACTTCGCGGAGATCAATTATACGATGTCGATGATGACCGGTATCCCCGTCAGCAACCCGGACATCATGGATACCTACAACCGGGTCCATCAGGCGATGCCAGTGCAAACCAAACTGATCGGTTTTATCTCATCTCAACAGATGGGTATCACTCAACTCGCAATCGAATACTGCAACGCGCTGGTGGACGATACCACCAGCCGCGCAGCCTACTGGCCGAACTTCGACTGGAACGAAGGATTAACCACGGCGTTCAATGTCCGCTCGGAAGTGCTCGATCCGCTGGTCGCCAACATGGTTGGCCTCAACATCAATACGCAGCCGGATATCGTCGCGCTGGAAGGTGAGGTAAACGCCCTCATCACCCGACTGGTTAACTGTGGCGGAAGTTGTGAAGCCGATCGAGTCGAACGAATCATGAAAGGGGCATGCGCCTCCGTGCTGGGTAGCGCGGCCATGCTTATCCAATAAGAGAGGATTGTTCATGTTAAAACGAAAGCAGCGAAACTACGACGATCCCCTTCGCCACCCGGATCACGGACGGCCCCGTACCCGTCGTGAATTCCTGGCCCAGGGTTTCATTATGGGTGGTGCAACCTTAGTGGGTGCATCGTCCCTTACCCTGGCAGGCCGCAGTCATGCGGCCTTATCCGGGGATCTGCTACCCCTCATTACCCAATGCGGTATTGCGACCCAGGGTGCAGGCAAGATTCCTTTCATCGCGTTTGACCTGGCAGGAGGTTCCAACCAGGCCGGATCGAACGTACTTGTCGGTCAGCAAGGCGGGCAGCTGGATTTCCTGTCTACGGGTGGGTATGAGCGCCAGGGTTTACCTGGTGACATGATTCCGCCTATCGTCAACCCGCAAACGCAGACAAACGACTTCATCGATCAGCAACTGGGGCTCGCGTTCCATTCAGACAGCGCCTTCCTGCGCGGCATGATGACGCGCATATCGCCCCCGACGGCTGCTAATATCAACGGCGCCGTGATCCCGGCCCGTT
>SMWK01000093.1 GCA_004356895.1 Gammaproteobacteria bacterium | reverse complement strand
GATCTCCTATGATCCGTATGCCCATAAAAACGGCCAGTGCCGTCATCGGCACGGCCAGCAGCACACCCTGTGCCTCTTCCGGTGTGATGATTTCACCGTCCAGCCAGAACACAGTGCCGACAACAACGAGCCACAATAGTGGTAGCAGAGGCAATACCCAGAAATAGCGACCGGCGAGCGTCAACATCGCCAAACGCAGCAGTGTTAAATCGGGAAGAAGACTCACGCGGTTACTTCCTGCGACGAACTGGCCGCCGCTTCACGCGTGGACTCGTTTGCGGCTCTCGAGGTTGCGACAAGCCACATATATCCATCTTCCAGGGTTGCGTTCAGTTCGCGTGCAGACTCACCAGGCTTCTCGGCCGTCAGAATACGATGCACGATCGAGCCGTCAGCCGTCGGCGACTCTTCCGCATGAATTGCCCCGGGTGGCAGATGAAGCTCGGTATCGGGTGACGTGCGCCGTTCCCAGACGCACCCTCTGGCCATACGTGATAATGCATCGGGCGTGCCGTCGAACAGCAAACGCCCCTCAGCCAACACGAGCACTCGCTCACACGCAACTGCCACATCCTCAACGACATGCGTGGAGAACATGACGATGCGATCCTGGGCTAACCGGCCTAACAGATTGCGAAAGCGGATGCGCTCTCTGGGATCAAGTCCGACTGTCGGTTCGTCGACGATGATGACCGGGGGTAAACGCAGCAGTGTTCGTGCTACCGCAACGCGCTGACGCATCCCGCCGGACAACGTCTTGATTGGCTCATCAACTTTGGATGTCAGGCCAACTTCTTCCAACAGACTATCCACCCGTGCTGCGCGAACTTTCCTCGGCAGATCGTAGAGTGCAGCCCAGTACGTCAAATATTCTTTTGCAGTCAGCCCACCGGGTAGTCCAGCATCCTGCGGCAGGTACCCCACCCAATGAGCCAGGTAACGCTGGATCTTGGGAAACGCCACGCCTCCCAGGTGGATGGTGCCACGGGTAGGGGAGAGTACACCGGCAAGTTGCCTGAGCAGGGTAGTTTTCCCCGCTCCATTGGGACCCAGAATCCCAACCATTCCACGTTCGACGGTGAAGCTGACGGCAGCGAGTGCCGTGACCGGATTTGCCGGAAGATCGAGCCCGGCAAACTTTGCGCACCATCGACGCCAGAGGCTGCGCAAAGGGCGCAACGAGCCCCGGGTCGCCCGCGGCTGGAGCAAACCCGCTGCCTGGCGGTGGGCACTTCGGCGTGCACCTTGGACGATCGCCAGTATCCCGGCACTGGCAACCGGCAGGAAATAACCCCCGCCATTACCGAGCGATATCCAGGCAAATATGCCGATAGCGATCCAGGGAATAAGAGTAGCGATCCAGTTCTCAATACCACCGGCCAGCACCGTACCTGTGGCGTCCGCACGTCCGCGAGCGCGGCGAAGCTCGATGACGAAGCGGGCGATAATTCCCGCCGCCACCATCCAGAATACCAATGTCCAGAAGGACGTTTGCAACTGATACGCCAGATATCCCAGCGTGCAACCGGCGATCAACAGTGGCCCTAACCGGTCACGCGCGTCACTCGTATGAAAAGCCTGTCCGCCACGTGCAAGGACTCGCTTTGCGTACGCTTTTGGTGCAATCAAGGTGGCGCGAATTGGTCCAGGTAGGCCGTAGATCTTGTGCAGATAACGGACCTCGAGTTTTGGTGGACCTCGGCTGCAATCGGGTTCGGGAAGATCGTGAGGCCGAAAAACAAGTACCACGACGGCCAGCAGGCCCCCACCGATCAGAAAGCTCAGAACAACCTGCCAGAGGATCGAAGTAACCGTATCGGTGAGAATTAGAGCGGTTATCGATATGGCGGTGCTACCCAGCCAGGCGAGTACCAACCAGGGTCCCACGCGGCCAAATAGCCGGTCGAGATTCCGCAACAAGATAAAACCCACCGGGATCATGAGTAGCGTGAGCACACTGGAAGTGATAAGCCCGCCGATCACAATGGTAGCGAATGGTGGCCAGATCTCGTTCTCGCGACCGGTGACGATTGCCAGCGGCCATAAACCGGCGATGGTTGTAGCCGTTGTCATCATCACTGGCCGTGTTCGCTCACGCACGGCAGCCAGCGCCGCTGAACCCGAACTCCAACCAGCGCCTAGAACGAGTTGTTGCATTCGATCGACCAGTAGAATCCCGGGGTTAACAGTCAAACCGATCAACGCCATGGCCCCCAACATCGCCATCGGACCAAGCGGCATGCCCGCAAAAGCCAGTGCCCAGGTAGCGCCGAGCAGCGTAAGTGGCAGCGAGATGAGCACCAGTACCGGGAGCGTGAGCGATTCGAAGGTCATCGCGAGGACCAGGAATAACAACAATATTGCGGGCAATAAAACCTGTTGAAGTTGGCTGGTGGTCTCGTCTGTATTGACGGTCTCGACCGTATAACCTCGGGGGCGTGGCACCGATCGTACAGCGCCGAGGATTTGTTCCTCGATCGCGAGACGGCCCGGTCCGGTGCTCGGGACACCGTCCGAAAGTCGATAGAATACTTTGCTCTCCCGCCGGCCGTTGTGGTGAACGATGGTTGGCGGTGCTGGCATCCGCCGCATCGAAGCCAACGCGGCAACCGGCACAACCCCTGCGTCGGTTTGAATACGCAAACGGCGCAGGTCGCGGCTTCCGCCGCTGTCCTGGCGCGCGCCACGTCGCTCGATCACCAAGGGCAGTTCCCGGCCACTTGGTAGAACAAATCCGGTTTGCATCCGTTGACCTTCGCGCCCCGCGATGCTCAGAAAGGGAAGTATCTGATCGAACGTCAACCCAAAAGCCTCAAAAGCTCGTTGGTTGGGTTCAACCCAGATCTCGTTTAGACCCGGTCGGGATGACATCCAGGCTTTCGCCACTTCGGGCATCGACTGCAACTGTGCACGAACGCTCTTGGCTAACGTCTGCAGTGGGGCGCTTTCGGGTCCGGACAGAACAATTTCCGCAGGTCCTGCCGCAAACGGCCCACCGCCCCCTCGGTTGTCGCCTTTACCACCATCCATCTCATCTTCACCCGGACGCAGGATTTCCAGCCCGTCGACCTTTTCTCCAGCTCGTCGCACCGCATTGCGAACGTCCTGAGAGCGAAATCCAGCGGGTCGATCATCTTTGAGATGTACAGTGAGTGAGCCACCATCTTCGCGAGCCAGTGCTTCAACCATACGTACGCCTTCGAGATCGAGGACCGCACGCTCCAGGCGGCCGAGCGCGGTGCTGGTGGCCTCGACGCCTCTCTGACCGGAAGGGAAACGCACAGAAAACTGCACCATATCGCCGTCGGGTGGTTCCTGAGATGAGGTATTTACCATGACCCAGGGCAAGGCGATCATGGCCGTTATCAGCACGGCAAAAACCGTTCCTGAAATCCAGGCTGGCGGATGCCGCAGCGCTCGGGCGACGATGCCGCCAAAAAGTAGTCGGGCTCGATCGGGTGGTACCAGGTCACCCCGTAGAACACGTCGTTGGTGAGCTTCAGCAAGTTTGCGAAGAGCCGCGGGTGCGGCGAGACGATGCGCCAACAATGGCACCAGGCCAACGGCCACCACTAACGAAGCACCAAGTGGTAACAATACCGATAAGGTAACCACTCTAACGAGTGCGGTTATCTGTTCGTTGTTGAAATCGACCATAGTCATAGGCAGGAACACGACAGCCGTCGTGGCACTAGCTGCGATGATAGCTCGCACGGTTCGACGCAAGCCTTCGCGCACCGCTTTTTCAATGTCAGCGCCCTGCTCGAGCCGGCGTAGTACGGCCTCATAGACAACAACACTATTGTCCACAACGAGCCCGATGGCGACGAACATTCCGAATAGTGTGATCAGATTGAACGATTGCCCAACGAGAAAAAGTAGTGACAAGGATGCCAACAGACTTATGGGTACCGCAATACCAACAACAGCTACTGCTCGCCATTGGCGCAGGAACAGAAAGAGCACTAACAAAGCGATGACAAATCCAGATGTACCGAGTTTAGCAAGACGTGAGATCTGGTCTTCCACCATCTTCGCTGCATCGAAACCAATCACGAGATCCAGGCCGAGTGGCTTGAGTTCCTCCCGTACTTCTTCCAGTCGGCTCCTGAGATCGGAACCGAGTCGCACTAAATTGGCTCCCTGTTCCTGGAAAAGCACCAAACCTATGGCAGCTTTCCCATTCACTCGGAAACGTGACGTTTCGCGAGCGTTACCGTAAGTTAGTTCGCTGACGTGTCTTAAGCGCACCGGGGAATCGAACTGCACGCGAGCTTCACCCAGCGAAGTCAAACCCTGGGGCCTACCATCGACTATGACCGACGTGCGCCCGCTTTCATTTTCCAACGCACCGACGAACTGGAGGTGGCCAACGTTACGTCGAACCGCCTGGCTGATCGCATCAGTAGTCACGCCGAGTGCGGCGGCGCGATCCGGGTCAATCGTAACGGTAACCTGACGCGGCGCGCCCCCGTTCACGAGTACCTGGCTGATGCCAGCAACCGCCGCAAAACGCGGTGCAATCCGTTCCTCCGCCAGGTCGTGGAGGGTGTTCAAGTCATCGTCGTCTCCACCGACTACGTGAATCATCATTACAAAGGCCGACAGCACTGAGGTGTCGGAAGAGGTAACGTTGATTGAAGTTCCGCGCGGTTGCGCGCGTTGCAGGGTAGTGGCTAAAAGCTGCAGTTCGAGTTCGCGTATTTTAAGATCGGCGCCCGATTCGAAACGCACCTGAAAACGCCCCGAGGTTCCGCGAATCTCGCCCCACGTCTCAGTCACATAGGGCAATGTCGAGGTTTTCGCCTGCAGAGGCAAAAGTATCTCGCGTTCAATCACCTCGGGTTCGCTGCCGGGTCGAGTAAAGTTAACGGTCAGGCGATCCCCGGACAAGGCAGGAAAAAGTTCGACGGGCATGCGCTGCCAGGCCACCCCACCCACCAACACAACGCCTAGAAAGAACATCCCTACGGCGACCGGTCGGCGGATGGAAAGCATCAGGAAATTCACTTTATTGCGAGTTGCTCATGGCTGTTTAAGAAAGTCGCTCATGGCTGTCTAACAAAGTCGCTCATGGCTATTTAACAAAGTCGCTCATGGCTGTTTAACAAAGTCGTCAACCCTGGACCGTTGCGCCGTTTCCTCCACCGGGCCGAAACCTGTCGAGAACTAGATAGAGACAGGGCAGCACCAGCAGCGAGCCGAAGGTGGACATTGTGATACCGCCGATG